>JASLHP010000140.1 GCA_030149625.1 Solirubrobacteraceae bacterium | reverse complement strand
GGGCTTCGAGGCCACGAGCGACGCGGCGACGCGCGTGACCCCGACGCGCTGCAACGCGACCGCGGCGAGCGCGGCGGCGTGACCCGTGTGGCCGCCTCGCTGCTCGCATCCAAGCCGGGCCTGCTCGTGGCCGGCCTCGCGCTCATGTGCGCCGCGATGTTCGCCCGCGCGATCTCCTGGCACGCGATCCTCGCCGCCGCGCCGACGTGGCGACGCGCGAAACGACGGGACGCGATGCAGGGCACGTTCATCGGAGTGCTGATGTCGGCCACCCTGCCCGCGCGTCTCGGCGAGCCCTCGCGTGCGCTGATCGTCGCGCGGCGCCTCGGACGCGCGCGCGAGACGCTGCCGGTGGTGCTCGGCACGATCGTCTCGCAGACGCTGCTGAACCTGCTGGCGCTCGCGATCCTCGGTGGCGTGACGCTGTCGAGCGTCAGCGTCCTCGATGGGCACGACCGCGCGCTGCTGCTCGTCGCGTTGGCGCCGCTCGCGGCATTGGTTGCGCTCGTGCTCGCGCCTGTGTTGACGGCGCCCGCGGCGCTCTCGCGCTCGCGGCGCCTGCACGCTCTGATGAGCTCCGCGCGCCGCTCGCTATTGCGGCTGCGCGACGGGCTGCGCGTGTTCGCGCAGCCACGCCGCGCGCTGTTCGCCACCGCTGCCCAGCTCATGGCGTGGACGCTGCAGTGGCTCGCGTGCTGGTTGCTGTTGATGGCGCTGGGCCTCGACTCGCAGGCCGGCGTCGGCGCTGCCGCGGCGGTGCTGTTCGCCGTCAACGTCACGGCCGTGATCCCCGCGACACCCGCCAACGTCGGCGTCTTCCAGGCGGCGTGCGTGGCTGTGCTGGCCGGCGTGTACCACGTCTCGACGCCGGAAGCGATCGCCTACGGCATCGTGCTGCAGGCGGTCGAGCTGGCCACCGCGCTGATCATGGGCCTGCCCGCGCTCGTCACCGAGGGCCTCTCGTGGCGAGAGGTGCGATTGCGCACGATGCACGCCACGCCGGTCAAGCTGGGGCCGCTGCCCGTCGGCGGCGTGGTTCGCGGCGTCGGCCCTTCGCGTGCGGAGGGATAGGCGCCGAGCGCAGGGTTCGCCGCTCCGCCGGCGTATACCCCGCGCATGACCGACGCGTGGGTTTATATGCTGCGTTGCGCCGACGGCTCGCTCTACACCGGCTGGAGCAGCGACGTGCAGCGACGCTTGGCGCGCCATCGCAAAGGCACCGCCAGCCGCTACACCGCCAGTCGCCGTCCGCTCGAGCTGGCGCTCGCGCTGCCGATGCCGGACCGCCGCACCGCGCGCCGCGAAGAGGCACGGATCAAGCAGCTCGATCGCACCGCCAAGCTCGCGCTGATCGAGGCGTCTTCGTGTCCGCCGGCTGAGGCGCTCGCGGTGTGCACCGGAGCGCCGACGATTTAGGGCATGATGGGGGGCATGGCTTCACGACCTTCGGCGCGCAGCGTCAAGATCTCAGACGACGAGCGCACGGGCTGGTCCTCGGATCGCCCCCGGCGTGACGGCGCGCCACCGCGGCCGGCCGACCTCACCGTGCACTGCCGCGTGCTCGCGCCCACCGACCGGCTGCGCTACTCGCCCGGGAGCATGCTGGTCGTGCTCAGCGCATCGCTGGACGATCGCGATCGTTTTCTCGACCGTCTGATCGAGGATCGTGCGTCGCTGCTCTCGCTGGGCAAGGTCCGCGCGCTGCTGTCCGGGCGTGTCGAGGAGGACGAGCTGCCGGCCCGTGCCGCGGAGCTGCTGCACGCGGCGGTCGCCAAGCGACTCGAGCACAGAGAGACGGTCGTGCTGGCGCTCGACGGCCTCGAGGCTGGCGAGCGCGAGCCGTTCGTGCGCATCGCCGCCGCGCTGAAACGCCCGCGCCACCTGCTCATGCTCGAGACCGCGCGCGAGCAGGTACGCGAGGAGGATCACGCGGCGCTGAACGAGCTGCGGCGCGCCTTGGACGCAGGCGAGCTCGGCGGCGAGGGCTTCCAGACGGCGCTGCGTCTCGGTGGCGGCACCGCCGGGGAGGTCAAGCGGATCCTGTTTCGCCCGCCTCCTCGCGAAGAGCCCTAGCGCCTACGGTTCGATCGGCGGCACGCCGTCCGGAGTGCCGAGGCCCGTCGGACCGTCGTAGCCGATCTCCGCGTTGCAGAGATATTCGTTCGGCGCGCATTCGCTGACGCCGCTTTCGTCGAGCGCGTCCCAATCGAAGCCTTCCGTGACGTCGAACAGCGAGGATGGGTGCTCGTAAAATGCCTTGGCGCCGAGCGACCGCTCCGCGGCGCTCGCGTGCGCCTCGATGCCCGCGACCAACGGTGAGGAGACGCTCGTGCCTCCGACGAGGCTCCACGCGCCGTCGATGCGGACCGATACCGGTGTGACGACGGCCGCGACGGCCGCGACGTCATCCTCCGTCCGCTTCGAGCAGCCACTGTCGGTCTGCCACGTGGGCTTTGGCTCCAGCAGCGTGCAGCCGCTCCCGGTGCCCGCGCTGATCGCCGGTTCGTTCCAGACTTCCTCGAACCAGCCGCGAGCGGTGCTCGGAGCCTTGAACAGGGCGGTGCCGCCGACCGCTACGACGCTCGGCGACGCGGCCGGGAAGTCGGTCGCGCCGAAGCCCTCGTAGGCATCGTCGTAGCCCGCGTCGCCCGCGGAGGCCGTGATCAGCACGCCGGCGTGCTTGTAATCGCGGTTGTACCTCAGGCATGCCAAGAAGCCGCACCAGCGCACGTAGTCCTGCGGGTAGCCGTAGCTGTTGCTGATCTCCGTCGCGCCCAGCGACGCGGCCGTGTCGACCGAGGCGCCGAGGTCGGCCGGGAGTTCGGTGCTGCCCTCGACCATCAGGATGTGACACTGCGAGCACGCCGCCGAGGCCATGTCCTCGTCCAGGGCTGCCTCGAGGTCCCATTCTTCTTCTTCGGGCGGGTAGTTGCCTTCTTCGCCCTTCTCGTTGACCTTCTTGAAGCAGCCGTTGGCCGTCGTGCATGGCGGCAGCCCGTACTCGGATCGGTAGGCGGCGAGGTCCGCTTCGGCATTCGGGTAGCCGTAGGCGTCGATCAGCGCGATTGTCTGGGGGGTGCCGACCGTCGCAGGAATCTTGTAAGCCGATTGCAGATCCTGTGGGTCGAGTCCGCGTCGCTCGCCGCTGCCGAAGCCGACCTTCGGCGTTTGCGTCACGACGATCGCGTCGCACGCGCCTTCCGCGCACGCCCAGTGAGGTTTGCCCACCGCTGCCGAGCCGCCGAGCGCGCGCTTGGGCAAGTGCAGCTTGCCCGCGACGAGCGGCTTGGCCGCGACGCCGCTCGCGCAGACGAGCGAGAGGACGGCGAGCAGGAGGAATACGAGTCTGAATCGTGCGGGCATGGGCGCGATCCTAGCCGATCCGAGCGGCCCGGAGTCAGGGAGCTTACCCGCGTCGCCGCGGTCGCGACGGAGCTACAACGCGCCGGTGAGCGGACCGCCGACGGCTATGTCGGCAGCCTGCGCGGGGACCTGTACGGCGCGCACGGCGGCCTGCTGGCCGCGCCGTCGCGGTCGCCACACGCGCAGGTACTGGGCGCCGGCGTAGGAGCCGAGCACGAGCAGGAGCGCGATCGCTTGGCCGATGAATGTCTCCCAGTTGTTGAACAGCGAGAACCAGGTTCCCATCCAGCCGGGGAGGTCGAGGCCGTCGATCGGCGTGGTTGCGATCCAGCCGGCGAGCTGCATCTCGTTGACCTCCTCGCCGACGGACACGAAGAGCACGAACAGCAGCATCACTCCCGTGATGATCAGCAGCCGCTTGTACGGCAGCCGCTGATGCAAGCCGAACGTCAGCACGCCCGCGGCGGCCGTGAACAGACAGCCGATGACCACGCCCTCGAGGACCACGCTCGAGCCATACAGCTCCCTGAGGTTCTGCAGAAAGATCACGACCTCGAAGCACTCGCGGTACACCGACGTGAACCCGAGCAGCGCCAGCCCGAGCAGCATGCGGCGCTTGTTGGTCTCCGCGTCCGCCGAGAGCAGGCTGCGCCGGCGCTTGTGGTGGCTGGAGATCCAGCCGGTCCAGTAGACCTTGTGGAAGAACCAGTTCATCACGATCAGCAACACGATCAACGACGGCAGGCCGGTGGCGGCCTGCACATCGAACTCGCCCCCGTGGAACTGGCCGATGAACCAGACGACGAAGAACCAAGTCGCGACGCCGGCCAGCAGCGCGCCGGCGCCTCCGGCCACGACGGGGCGGCGATACACCCGATTGCCGCCGAGGAAGCTCGCGGTCACCGCGGCGAGCACGAGGATCGTCTCCAGGCCCTCGCGTAGAACCAGGATCGCGCTGTTGATCACGACCGTCGTGTGGCTGAGCCGGTGACCGGGCGGCAGCGCCGTGGGGTCGGTCGTGCCACCCCGCGCGTGCCAGCCGAGCACGACGGCGACGACGGCCACCGCGAGCACCACGGCGGTCCACACGTAGAAGCTGACCCGCTCGCTGACCCGCTTCGCGCCGACCCGTGTCGCACGCTCTACGCTTGGCTGAACCTGCGTCATCTGAGCTCTCCGGTAAATCCGACCTGTGTACTCGGCTATCGAGGGCGGAGCCTAGCACAGATTAGGACGCCCTAATTAGGGTCGCCTAAGAAGCCTTGGCGACGGCAGCGACGATCGGACCTAGCCCGCCATCGCAGGCTCGTCCTCGGCTTCGACGGCTCCGTCGGGCGGGTCCTCGTCGGCGATCTCACCGAACAGCGATGGGTCGCGGTTGGAGCCGCGAATGACATCGTCGGGCGAGCCGTCCGGCAGCAGGCGCCCCTGGCGCGTGCCGAAGTAGATCGCCTGCGGGTGGTGGGCGACGAGCGCGAGCGTGGACTGCTCGGGCTCGGGCGCGTAGCCGTCGGTGATGCTCATGCCGATCCGCTCCAGATGAAGCAGCTTCTCCACCTTCAGGTGCTCGGACTGCTCGGGCACGGCAGGATAGCCCCACGAGTAGCGACGCCCCTGCGTGAGCGGGATGTCGAGCATCTGGCGGACTTCGCAGTGCAGCCACTCGGCCAGACCCTCGGCGGTCTGCACGCCGAGGCCGTGCACGAACAGCTGCTCGGCGAACTCGCCTTCCGCCTCCAGCTTGGCCATCAGCTCGGTGACCTCCGAGCCGACGGTCACCGCCTGCACGGCGATCACGTCGAGTTGTGATGGAGGTCCGCCCACCCGGCCGTTCGATCGAGACCCGCCCGCCGCGCCGTCTGGGCCGACGGCGGGCCTGAAGAAGTCCGCGAGGCAGATGCGATCGCCCTTGGGCTGGCGCGGGCAGACGAAGCGCGTGAGCTCCGTTTTCCGGTCCTCGGGGTCGAGCACGACGATGTCGTTGCCGAGCGCATAGCAGGGGAAGAAGCCGAGCAGCGCGCGCGGGTGCAGGTAGGTCTGCTCTGTCCACATGCGCTCCAGGCGCGGCCGGAAGTCCTCGCGCAGCAGCGTTTGCCACGCCTCGCCTTTGACGCCCTTGCCGCCCCAGTGCAGCTTGAACAGCACATGCGTGTCGAGGTGCCGGTAGACGTCGTCGAGGTCGACGGGAATCTCCTTGACGCCCCAGAATGGCGGCGTCGGGACCGGCACGTCGGTGCGCGCGGGCGAGCGCACGGAATCGTCGGCGAAGTTCAGCTCCTCCTCGGGCGCGTCGCCCTTGGCGCGGAACTCGCTGGCGCCGGCGAGCAGCTTCTGCACGAGCGCGCCGCGGTCGTCGTCGTCTATCAGCTGGTCCATCACGGAGAGGCCCTCGAAGGCGTCCTTGCAGTAGAAGACGCCCGGCTCGTAGACCTCGTCTGAGTCTTTGCCCCCGGGATACATCGTGCGGTAGCCGAACGCGCGGTTGATCGCCGCGCCGCCGATCAGCACCGGATAGGAGAGGCCCTTGGCGTGCAGCTCCTAGATGCCCGCGTGCATCCAGGAGC
>JASLHP010000051.1 GCA_030149625.1 Solirubrobacteraceae bacterium | reverse complement strand
GGGCAGGGCGGTTCGCTAGGGCCAGCGGGTCCTGCTGGCGATTCTTCCGGCGACTCGAACGGCGCATAGCTCACCGAAGCCGACGGGTAGCTCGCCATCGTCGTATGCACCACCTGTTCGAGATGTCTCATCGAGGCGAGCGAATAGCGCTGGCTCACGACCTCGACAGCGACGATTCCCTTGTGGGTACGACGCAGTCCTCGCGCGAGCGCAAGCACGCGATGCGTGGTGATCATCAGGGCGAAGCCGACTGTCCTCTCGCCTTCGCCTCTGACCAGCGATCTATGCCCCGGCTTGGTTTCCCAAACCGGCGCAAGACACGCGAAGGCCCTTTCGCCGAGCTCAGCGGACGCCTGCACTGAGAGCGCTTGGAAACCGGATGTGCCACCAGGCAGCCCAGCAGCCTCGGTAGCGGTCGCGGCGCCGAGACTCACCACGCACACCAGCATTGCCGCTACATGCCTCATCCGACTAGAACGCTAGCACCGCCAAGTAGGTCTCGGCCACGGCGCTGACCCGCTAGGCCGCTACCACCGCCGGTTCGCTCACTATTGGCGGCGCGCCCGCCTCCTTGTCGCGGTCGATTGGCGTCACGAGATCCTTGCCGAGGTCGAGCGCCTTGTAGATCTTGTCTTCGATCTCCTTTGCCACCGCCGGGTTCTCGTCCAGGTACGCCTTTGCGTTGTTGCGGCCCTGTCCGAGCCGGTCGCTCCCATAGGAGAAGAACGAACCAGACTTGGACACGATGTTGTGCTCGAGGCCCAGGTCGATCAGGCAGCCCGACGTGGAGATGCCCCTGCCGAACTCGATGTCGAACTCGGCCTGGCGGAATGGCGCGGCCACCTTGTTCTTGACGACCTTCACGCGCACGCGGTTGCCGACCGCCTCGGTGCCGTCCTTGAGCGTCTCGATGCGCCGGATGTCGAGGCGCTGGGACGCGTAGAACTTCAGCGCGCGGCCGCCCGGCTGTGTCTCTGGCGAGCCGAACATCACGCCGACCTTTTCGCGAATCTGGTTGGAGAGGATGCAGAGCGTCTGCGTGCGGTTGAGGTTGGCCGCCAGCTTGCGCATCGCCTGCGACATCATGCGCGCCTGCGCGCCGACCGTCTGGTCGCCCATCTGCCCCTCGAGCTCGACCTTCGGCGTGAGCGCCGCAACCGAGTCGATCGCCACGACGTCCACGGCGCCCGAGCGCACGAGCATGTCCGCGATCTCCAGCGCCTGCTCGCCGTAGTCGGGCTGAGAGACGAGCAGCTCGTCGATGTCGACGCCGATCTCTTTCGCGTACAGCGGGTCCATCGCGTGCTCCGCGTCGATGAAAGCGCATACGCCGCCGAGCTTCTGCGCCTCAGCCAGCACGTGATAGATCAGCGTCGTCTTACCCGAGGACTCCGGGCCAAACACCTCGACGATGCGCCCGCGGGGCACACCGCCGATACCGAGCGCGAGGTCGAGCGACAGCGCTCCCGTTGGAATCGCATCGCAGCGCACCTGGGCGCCCTCGTCGCCCATACGCATGACCGTGCCCTTGCCGAACTCGCGCTCTATCTGCGTCAGCGCCCCCTGAAGGGCGGCGTCGCGCGCCTTGGCGGCCTTCTCTTGGTCGGTCACAGGCATGGTCTGACTCCTCCGGTTTCGAGATGTAGCCGAAAAGCTAGAGATCGCCGCGGACGGAACAGTTGTTCGTATTCACGGCCGCACGACGTCTCGATCATTCGTCCAGATACGAGCATTTCGTCGCCCGCGTGATGTAGCACCGACGATGAGTCCAGTAGCACCGACGCTGAGTCCACACGCGACTCTTCCCCGACTCCCCTCCCCTCCTTGACCAATCGCCCGCACGCACGCCGCCTCACCCTGGCCGTGAGCATCGCCCTGCTGCTGGGGACGCTCCTCATGGCGCTGCTCGGGCCTGCCCAGACGCTCGCGCAGACGCGCAAGGCCTGCTCCGGCGCCGCTGCCCACACGAGGAAGGGCAAGCACACGGCGCGTACGTGCGCCACCCACAAGAGCAAGGTCAAGAGCAAGCACAAGCGTGGGACCAAGAGTACGCGCCGGAGCTCTACCGCGGCGGCGATCGCGGCATCCTGCGAAGACGGCTCCGCGCCCATCCTGAGTGACGGAAGCTTCTCCTGCGAAGACGGCTCCGAACCGCAGTGCGTCGACGGCGCAACCCCGAAGGCCTCGCGCAACGGCAAGCTGTTGCTGTGTCCCGTCGCCACCGAAGGCGGGTCTGGCTCGGGCGAAGCCGAATGCGAAGAAGAAGAAGAACTCGAATGCGCGACGAGCGAGAACGCCGGCGAACAGGCATGCGAAGCCTCCTCGAGCGGGAGCCTCGCCTGCGAAGCGGAAGGCGAAAGCTGACGGCGACCGCGACTAGCGCGGTGCCATCACCAGCTCGCTGCGCGCGAGCTCCTCATAGCTCGCGCCCTCCGGCGTGAGCCACGAGCGATAGAGGACCACCGCCTGCGGCGTGAAGCCGATCGCGGGCGTGGCCGGCAGCTCCTGCTCGCCCATCCTCGCGGCAGAGCGTAGGCGAGCCGCCGCCCCGGGCGTGCCGGCGCGGCGACGATGCCCGGCGCGAGGCCCGCCGCGCACGCGCGCAAGCGTGATGTGCGCCCTGAAGCGCCGAGACTCCGGCCGCCACGCGCTCGCGGCTGTGAGCGCCTCGCAGACGTGCGCTTGGACCTGGCGCAGCTTTCCGTCACGATCGTGTATCTCCACGGCAAGCGCGTGCGGGCGCCGTGGCGGCAGCCACAATGGCGCCCCCACCGACAGCTCGCACGGGTGCGCGGCGCAGGGAGCAAGCGCTGCCGCCAGCGCCTCGACCTCCTCCATCGGGCGATTGCCGAGAAAGCACAGCGTCAGATGCAGCGAGCTCGCGTCCAGCAGACGCAGCGAGTCGCGCGCGGCGCCAGCCGCGCGCATCCAGTCGCACGCGAACCGAGCCCACTCGAGCAGCCGCTCGCACACGTGCACGGGCGGG
>JASLHP010000342.1 GCA_030149625.1 Solirubrobacteraceae bacterium | reverse complement strand
ACGCGGCGCGCCTGTGGGCGCGGAAGTGGCGCTGGTACGAGCGCAACTCGCTGCCGTGGAACCGCGCGCGGATTCACTGGGAGCTGATGCGCCGCGAGGCGTTCGCGCGCTGGCCGCTGCACGGGAACGTGCTGGAGGCGCTGCGCGACGGACGCCTCGAGATCGGCGCGAACGCGCTGTTGGAGCCCGGCGTGTGGATCACCCTGCCGGGCACCGCGCGCGTGCGCCTCGGGGCGGGCGCGTTCCTGAACAAAGGAGTGATGGTCGCCGCGCAGGAGCTCGTCGAGATCGGCGATCACTGCATGCTCGCCAACGGCTGTTTCGTCTCCGACGCGAACCACCGCTACGAGGACCCGAACAAGCCGATCACGTGGCAGGGCTTCGACAGCAAGGGGCCGACACGCATCGGCGATAACTGCTGGCTGGGCGCGAACGTGGTCGTGACGAGCGGCGTGACGATCGGCGAGCGCTGTGTGATCGGCGCCAACAGCGTCGTCACGCGCGACGTCGAGCCGTTCTCGATCGCGGCGGGCGTGCCCGCGAAGACGATCCGCCGAATCGAGCGCGAAAGCGGGTAGCGTCCGCGCATGGACCTGTACGAGGCGATGCGCTCTGCGCCCACGACGCGCCGTTTCAAGCCCGACACGGTGCCGACGGAGGTGCTCGTGCGGGCGTTCGAGCACGCGCGCTTCGCGCCCAGCGGCGGCAATCTGGCGCGTCGGTGTACCCGTTCGTGCAGAACCCGCTGCTGGCGCTGCGCGCCGAGGGTCTTGGCGCTGCGCTGACGACGCTGCTCGTGCCCGCCGAGGATGAGGTCAAGCGGCTGCTCGAGATCCCCGACGGGGTTGCGCTCGCGGCGCACATCGGCGTTGGCTGTCGCCGCGAGCCGTGGCCCACACGGCTCGCGCGCAAGCCGGTTCAGGAGTTCGCGTTCGCCGAGCGCTACGGCGAGCCGCTGGCGTAGCTGACGCGCCGTCCATGCCGCCGTCGGGCGCTGAGGCGAGGGCCGCCCGGCCCGGCGCCGGGCGCTCCGCGCCGGCGCCGAACCGCGGTTGCGCTGCGGCCTCAGGCGAGCAGCGTGTGCAGCTCGGCCAGCTCGGAGGGGTCGATCGAGTAGGAGTGCTCGGGCCCGGGGTAGCGGCGCTTGCGCACGTCCTCGGCGTAGGCGCTGACGCCGTCGTTCATCTCCTGCTGCAGGTTCGCGTAGCGCTTGACGAAGCGCGCGCCGAGCCCGTCGCGGATGCCCAGCAGGTCGTGGAACACGAGCACCTGTCCGTCGGTGGCCGGCCCCGCGCCGATGCCGATCACGGGAATCTCGAGCAGCGTCATCAGCTCCTCAGTGACGGCGCTGGGGATCGCCTCGAACACGAGCGCGAAACAGCCTGCCTGTTGCAGCGCGAGCGCCTCGGCGGCGATGCGCGCGGCGGCGGCGGCGGTGCGCCCCTGCGCCTTCCAGCCGCCGAGCGCGGTCGACGTCTGCGGCGTCAACCCGACATGGCCCATCACGGGGATGCCGGCGCCGACGATCGCGCGGGCGCGCTTGACGGAGGACTCGCCGCCGCCCTCGAGCTTGACGACGTCGCAGCCGGCCTCCTTGACCATGCGCATCGCGGTCGTGATCGCCTGCTCGTCGGAGACCTCGTAGGAGCCGAACGGCAGGTCGCCGATCAGGAGCGGCGTGCTGAGGCCGCGCCGCGCGGCACGCGCGAGCACGAGCATGTCGTCGAGCGCGACGGGCGTCGTGGCGCTGTAGCCGAGCACGGTCGTCGCGGCGGAGTCGCCGACGAGCACGAGGTCCACGCCGGCGGCCTCGGCGGCGCGCGCGCTGGGGTAGTCGTAGGCGGTGACCATCACGATCGGTTCACCGAGCCGCTTCTTCTCCATCAGCAGGGGAAGCGTCATCGGCAGGCGGCCGGGGTCAGATGGAGCTTGAATCTTGGGGCGGCTGGACATGGTGGTGCTTCCTCTCTGACGGCTGGTTGACGCTCGCTCTAGGTGAGCAGAGTCGCCACCTGCTCGTCGATCGTGATGATGCGGTTGGTCTGGGCCTCGACGTGGACGACGCGGGGCGCGTAGCGCTCGAGGTCGACCTCGTCGTAGGTGCCGTACGAAATGACGATGATCGTGTCGCCGCGGTGCACGAGGCGCGCGGCCGCGCCGTTCACGCAGATCTCGCCGGAGCCCCGCTCGCCGGGGATCGTGTACGTCTCGAAGCGTGCGCCGTTGTCGACGTCGACGACGTGCACCTGCTCGTACTCGAGCATGTCGGCGGCCTCGAGCAGGTCAGGGTCGATCGTGATCGAGCCGACGTAGTGCAGATCGCAGTCGGTCACCGTCGCGCGGTGGATCTTGGACTTGAGCATCACACGCTGCATGTGGCGATCGCCTCTCCTTCGAGCGGTTGGGTGGGTTCCTGTGCGGCGCCTGCGTCCGGCGCCGTGCCGGCGCGGGACGCCCCGGTCGGCGAGATGATCGCGTTGTCGATCAGGCGCACCTCGCCGACGCGGGCGGCGAGCGCCAGCAGCGCCTGCCCCCGGGAGCAGGCGGCGCGGTCGAGCGACGAGACGGGCTCGAGCGTGTCGGGCTCGACGAGCGCAACGTACTCGGGCTCGACATCGAACGGTCGCATCGCCTCGCGCGCGGCGTCGAGCAGCGCCTGCGCGGAGCGCTCGCCGTTTGCGGCGAGCGCGGCGGCGGCTCTCAGCGCGGCGGGCAGCGCGCGCGCGCGGACGCGCTCCTCGGGGCTCAGCAGCGCGTTGCGGCTGGAGAGCGCGAGGCCGTCCGACTCGCGCACGGTCGGCAGCGCCTCGATCCGCACGGGCAGGTTGAGATCTGTCGCGAGGCGGCGGATTACGACGACCTGCTGCGCGTCCTTCTGGCCGAAGTACGCGACGTCGGGTTGCGTCATGCACAGCAGCTTGGTCACGACCGTCGCGACGCCGCGGAAGTGCTCGGAGCCGCGGCTTTCGCCCTCGAGACGCTCGCTCACGCCGAGCACCTCGACGCTCGTCGCGAACCCGGACGGGTAGACCGCCTCGACCGGCGGCGCGAACAGCAGGTCCGCGCCCGCGATCGCCGCCAGCTCGGCGTCGCGCCGCTCGTCGCGTGGATAGCGCTCGAGGTCCGCGCGCTCGTCGAACTGCGCGGGGTTGACGAACAGCGACACAACCACCAGGTCGCAATGATCGCGCGCGTGCGCGATTAGCGACAGATGCCCGTCGTGCAGCGCGCCCATCGTCGGCACGAGTCCGATCGTGAGCGCTTCGCGGCGCGCGGGCGTGAGCACGGAGCGCAGCTCGGCCACTGTGCGCACGGTCCTCATGCGCGAAGCGGAGTGCGGTGTCGGTGGCGGCTCATCGGCTTCGGTCCAGTTCCCTGCGGATACCGGCGCGACTTCAGATCACAAGCGTGGTACTGCGGTCGGGTCCACTCGAGCAAGCTCGTTAGCGGCCTGTCAAAAATGATACACGCGGCTCGCGGGTTGTAAATGGCCTGCTTGGTTATGTGCGCAACGTCACAGGACGTGGCTCGCGCGTGCTGTCCGCGCCTGGGCTCGCGCCTGTTGTCCGCGCCTGGCTCGCGCGTGCTGTCCGCGCCTGGCTGGTGCCCGCCTCGCGGCCGCCGCCCGCGATTGCTCTACCAGGCGTCGACGTGTGGCCGCTTCTTGCCGCCGCGTCGCCACCACTCGCTCGCGCGCTCGTCGAACAGCGTCGCGATCCAACGGCGCGAGTCTGCCGGGTCGATGACGTCGTCGATCTCGCCGTAGGCGGCCATGTTGACGCCCTCGCCGCGCTCGTAGGCGGCGGCGACGAGCTGCTCGAACACGCGCTCGCGCTCCTGCTCGTCCTCGATCGCATCGAGCTCGCGGCGCATGCCGAGCCGAACGGCGCCCTCGAGGCCCATGCCGCCGAACTCGGAGGTGGGCCAGGCGACGGTGAACACGGGCGCCTTGAAGCCGCCGCCGGCCATCGCCTGGGCGCCGAGTCCGTAGCCCTTGCGCAGCACGATCGTCCCGATCGGCACGGTGACGTTGGCGCCGCCGAGGAACATGCGCGCGAAGTGGCGTACGGTCGCGGTCTGCTCTGCCGCGGGACCGACCATGAAGCCGGGCGTGTCGCACAGGAACAGCAGCGGCAGCTCGTAGGCGTCGCACAGTTGTGTGAAGCGTGCCGCCTTGTCGGCGCCGTCGGCGTCGATCGCGCCGCCGAGATGCGTTGGGTCGTTGGCGACGACGCCCAGCGGCCGACCGTCGAGGCGCGCGAGCGCTGTCAGCATCCCCGCGCCGAAGCCGCGGCGCAGCTCCAGCACGGAGTCTTCGTCGAACAGGGTCGCGACGACGCGACGCACGTCATAGACACGCTTGCGCTGCTCGGGGATCAGCGTGCGCAGTCGCGTCTGGTCGGGCACGGAGACCTGGCGGTGCGCACGGCTGTCGCCGGATGCTTCGCCTGCCTCGGCGCTCGTCGTGCCGTCCGCCGCGACTTCGCCGGCCGCGTCGCCTGCGCTCGTGCCGGCGAAGTAGGACAAGTACCGCTTCGCCAGCGCCACCGCGTCGGCGTCGTCGGCCGCGCGCAGATCGACGACGCCGTTGCCGTACTGGACGTCGATCGGACCGACGTCGCCGGGCGCGAACACGCCGAGTCCGCCGCCCTCGATCATCGCCGGGCCGCCCATGCCGATACTCGAGTCCTCGGTGGCGATCACGACGTCGCAGCAGCCGAGCAGCGCGGCGTTGCCCGCGAAGCAGTATCCGGAGGCGATGCCGACGAGCGGCACGAGGCCGCTGAGCTTTGCGAACAGCTCAAACGCGCGGCAGTCGAGGCCCGCGACGATCGGCATGTCGACATCGCCCGGACGCCCGCCGCCGCCCTCGGCGAACAGCACGACGGGAAGGCGGCGGCGCTCGGCGAGATCGAACAGACGATCCTTCTTGGCGTGGTTGCGCATGCCCTGGGTCCCGGCGAGGACCGTGTAGTCGTAGGACATCGCCACGCACGCCCGTCCGGCGACGCGGCCGAGCCCGCCGACGAGCCCGTCCGCGGGCGTGCGCGCGATCAGCTCCTCGCGGGAGCGGCGGCGCTCCTGGGCGGCGAACAGCAACGGCCCGTACTCGACGAACGTGCCTGCGTCGAGCAGGTCGGCGAGGTTCTCGCGCGCGGTGCGCCGGCCGCGCTCGCGGCGCCGCGCCACCGCTTCGGGCCGCGCGGCGTCGAGTCCGATCTCATGGCGCTGGCGCACCGCGCGCAGGTCGGCGCGCTCGCCTCCATCCGTATGCTCGTGCGCACGCGCGCCCAGTCGGTCAGCGCCAGTGCCCGGCTGCGCCTCCGGGGAGGCTGCGAGCGTCACCAACAGCTGCCCCTGCTGCACGGCGTCACCGACGGCGACTGCCACAGCGCGGATCACGCCGTCGATCTCGGCGAGCACTTCGTGCTCCATCTTCATCGCTTCGAGCAGGACCAGCGCGCTGCCGGCACCGACGTGCTCGTCTCGCTCGTGTGCGATCGCGACGACTACGCCGGCGAACGGGGCCCTCACCTCGTGCTCGGACGTCGACGCCATCGCGAGATCATCGCTGACGGGCACTTCGCCGGTCGGGCCGCGCCGCGGCGGACCGCGGCTTCAGCGTCGCGCGTGCGCTCGCCGTTAGCAATTACCATGCGCCGCGTGTCCGCGCAAGAGCGTGAGCGGTCGGCGCCGGAGCGGCGTGAGGCCCTGAAGGAGGTCTTCCAGCAGGCACGTGGGTGCACGCGCTGCCCCGAGCTCGCGGCGACCCGCAAAACTGTCGTGTTCGGCGCCGGCAACGCCGACGCGGAGTTGATGTTCATCGGTGAGGCGCCTGGTGCCAGCGAGGACGAGCAAGGGGTGCCGTTCGTCGGGCGTGCCGGCAAACTGCTCGAGACGCTGCTCGAGGAGATCGGGCTGTCTCGAGCCGAAGTGTTCATCGCGAACACTTTGAAGTGCAGGCCGCCGGGCAACCGCGATCCGCTGCCGATCGAGCTGGACAACTGCCGCGAGTACCTGCTGCGTCAGGTCGAGCTGATCGAGCCGGCCGTGATCTGCACGCTCGGCAACTTCTCGACGAAGCTGCTGCGCCGCGACCCAACGGGCATCACGCGCCTGCACGGTCAGCCGGAGGTGCTCGTGCTGGGCGCGCGCGCTGTGCGTCTGTACCCGATCTACCATCCTGCGGCGGCGCTGTACACGCCGCGGATGCTCGAGACGCTGCGCGAGGACTTCACGCGCTTGCCCGAGCTGCTCGCGCTCGGTGTGCCTGAGCAGCCGGCGCTCGGGGAGGCGCCTGAGCCCGAGGACGCGCCTGAGGCGCCCGGGACGGCGCCGAGCGACTCGCCGGCGGGGGCGGAGCAGCACGACGCGGGCGTCGATCAGCTGGGGCTGTTCTAGACGCGCATTGGGAGGCGTTTTTCCTGCAAAACAGGGATTTTCGCGGACTCGTCGAAAAAATTTGCCCAGGTCCTAAAGTTCGACGGCACGGCTGCCGATGCAGACTCTGTCTCCATCCCTCCAGGAGTAACCGACCGGCCCGCGCACCATTCTCCCGCGGGCCGGTCTTTTTTTGTGGCGGCCAGGCGCTGTCGGGGTGCGCGCTCGGCAGGCTTTAGAGTCAGCAATCGGTGGCCGCACGAAGAGTCGAAACCGCTGGTCCTGCCGCGACGGAATCGCTGGGCGCCGAGCTGGCGAGCGCGCTCGGCGACGGCGACCTCGTGCTGGTGCGCGGCGAGTTGGGCTCTGGTAAGACGACGCTCGTACGCGGCGCGGCGCGCGCGCTCGGCGTGAGCGATCCCGTCACGAGCCCGACGTTCAGCATCGGCCACCGCTACGAGGCAGGCAGCGTGACCGTCTCGCACCTCGATCTCTACCGCCTCGCCGGCCTCGAGCAGGAGGACCCGGATCTGCTGGCGGACTATCTCGGGCCGGGCCGGATCGCGTTCGTGGAGTGGCCGCAGGACACGCACGCCGAGCTCGCGGGCGCGCGCATGCGGGTCACCCTCAGTCATCTCGGCGGCGAGCGCAGGCGCATCGACATCGACGAGCCGGGCGGTGCTCCACGATGATCGTACTCGGCTTCGACACGGCCACCGCCGCCACGGCCGTCGCACTGCGCGTGGGGGATGGCCGTAGCAGCGAGCTCCGCGACGACCCGCTCGTGGGCGCTCACCCGGGGCATGCGACGCGGCTGCTCGAGATGGCGCGGAAGCTGCTCGCGGACGCCGGCGTCTCGTGGGACGCGGTCGATCGGATCGCGGTGGGCGTCGGGCCGGGCACGTTCACCGGCCTGCGCGTTGGCGTCGCCACGGCGCGCGGCCTCGCGCAGTCGCTGTCCGCCGAGATCGTCGGCGTTTCGAGCCCGCGGGCGCTCGCGCTCGCAGCCGACGCGGACGCCGTGCTGGCCGTGATCGATGCGCGTCGCGGCGAGGCGTTCGCGGCAGCCTACGAGCCCGGCGAGGACGGTCTGCCACGCGAGCTGACAG
>JASLHP010000333.1 GCA_030149625.1 Solirubrobacteraceae bacterium | reverse complement strand
ATCGCGGACCTCGACCAGGTCGAGCTGTGGATGCGCGCGATGGACGGCGGCGATCCGTGGGAGGAGGTCTTCGCGGGTCAGCGCTCGAGCGCTGACTGGCCAGGCGGGTACTTCTACCGCGAGCTGATGGACAAGTACCCGGACGCCAAGGTGCTGTTGAGCGTGCGCGACGGCGAGTCGTGGGAGCGCAGCTTCCGTCAGACGATCGTGGAGATGTGTCACGGCGAGTCGCTGATGCCGAAGATCTCGAAGGCGCGCGCTGTCGTGGACGGGCGCTGGGAGCGCTATCTGGAGCTGGTGGATCGCATGTTCTGGGGGCCGCAGGGGACGTTCGCCGACGGCTGGGCGGAGCCCGGACAGCTGATTGAGCAGATGCACGCGCACAACGAGCAGGTCAAGCAGACGGTGCCGGCCGAGCGGCTGCTCGTATGGGACGTCAAGGAAGGCTGGGAGCCCTTGTGCGAGTTCCTCGAGCTGGACGTGCCGGCGACGCCGCTGCCGCACGCCAACGAGCGCGACACGTTCGTCGAACGCGTCGTCAACGGTGCGCTGGACTGGCTGCAGGGCTGGCGCGAGCAGCGCGCCGCGGTCGCGTCCGGTTAGCCGGCGGGCGCGCGACGGCGCGCGCGGCGAGGCTCAAGCCGCGAGCGCCGCGGCGAAGGACAGCGTCTGCTCCGCGACGCGCGCGCGGCCCGCGGCGTCGGCCATGCGTACGTCGGTGTGCAGCGTCGGCAGGCGCGCCACGTCCTCGTCGGCGACGATTCCATCGAGCAGCTCGCCGTAGAAGTCGGCGACGCCGTTGGCGCTGCACTCGAGGGCCGCGAACGCCATGAACGCCGCGGTCGGGCCCTTGAGCACCTCGCCGCCGACGATCGGGCTGACGGCGAGCACGGGCGCGGATGCGGCATGGAGCGCTGCGCGGATGCCGGGAACAGCGAGGATCGGCGCGATCGAAGCGAGCGGGTTGGACGGGCCGATCACGATCGCACTCGCGCCGGCGATCGCCGCCAGCGCTCGCTCGCTCGCCCGCGCCTGCTCGGCGCCGCGGTACTCCAGGCCCTCGATCGCGCCCGTGGCGCGCTGGCGGATCATGAACTCTTGAAACGAGCGCCATCCAGCGGAGCCGGTCCTGACCCACGTGCGCACGGGATCGTCGCTCATCGGCAGCACGTGCGCGCGCACGCCGATGGCGCCGTTCAAGCGTGCGAGCGCGTCGGTCGGGGAGGCGCCCTCGGCGAGCAGGCGCGCGCGCTCGACGCACCACGCGAGATCGCGGTCGCCGAGGTTGAACCACACCTCCACGCCGAGCTCACGCAGCGCGTCCATCACCGTGAAGCTGTCGCCGCGCAGGCCCCAGCCGCGCTCGTCGATCAGATCGGCGAGCCAAAAGGACACGAGGTCGGGGTCGGGCGAGACGTATGAGCCGTAGATCTCGATGTCATCGCCGGTGTTGACGATCGCGGCGACACGCTCGGGCCCGGCGACTTCCGCGAGCCCGCGCGCAAGCTTCGCGCCGCCGGTGCCGCCGGTGAGGATCACGACGTCGGGCCGCGCGGTCACTGCCACAGCTGCTCGGGCAGCCCCGTCAGCTGAATGCCCGCATGTGTCTTGTAGCGGGCGTTGACCGCGATCAACAACGCCGTGAGCGACTCGGTCGTGCGCGACATCTCCAGTTTGCCGCAGTCGACGCAGCGCAGGCCGTCGATGCGCTCGAGCAGCGCCGCCGCGGCGCGCTTGTCCGCGCGCGAGTCCCCGCATACGAGCACGTCCTGCGCGAGCGGCTCGTCGAGCTGTGAGAGGGCGTGGGCGCTGACGGTGTGAAGCGCGGAGACGACGCGCACGCCCTCGGGCGCCATCTCGAGCGCCTGCTGCGCCGCTGATCCCTGCCACACGCCGAGCATGCGCGTGGCCTTGCCGCCGACGGCCGCCGCCAGCGGCACGGTGGCGTCGATCAAGAGCTGGCCGGGGGAGAGCGCGCTTGCCAGGTTGGCGAGCGTCTCGGACTGGTTGCGGAACGGCACGCTCAGGACGACGACGCCCTCGGTGCCCGCCGCGAGCACGGCGCCGGCGTTGTCGTGGGCGGAGAACGAACCGTCGGGCAGGACCGCGCGAGCGCGCTCGGCCGTCTCCGCGGCGCGCGCGGCGTCGCGCGAGCCGATCGCGATTGGCACGCCGGCGCGCGCGAGGCGCAGCGCGAGGCCGAAGCCGAGCGCCCCTGAGGCACCGATGACGGCGACCGGATCGGAGCTGGGGGGTGCCACGGCGGCCGAGTATAGGCTGCGGAGGGTGACCTCCCACGCGCATGACGCCACGAGCGAGCTTCCGCGAGCGGTGCGCATCAGGGAGGTCGGCCCCCGCGACGGTTTCCAGAATGAGCCCGAGGTGATCGCCACCGAGCGCAAGGTCGAGCTGATCGACGCGCTCGCGCGCACCGGCTGCCGGCGCTTGGAGGTCACCAGCTTCGTGCGCGCAGACGTGATCCCGCAGCTTGCGGACGCCGCCGAGGTGCTCGCACGGGTCGACGTGCCGCCGGAGGTGAGCGTGTCGGTGCTGGTCCCCAACGAGCGCGGGCTCGATGCGGCACTCGCGCTGCGCGAGGACGGTCGTGGCAAGCGCCCGGCGTTCGACGAGGTCAACGTGTTCATGTCCGCATCCGAGACCCACAACCGCAAGAACGTCAACCGCTCGATCGATGAGTCGCTCGCCGGCCTGGAAGCGGTGCTGGGGCGCGCGCGCGCGGCTGGGCTGCGCTGCGAGGGTGTCATCTCGACGTCGTTCGGCTGTCCCTACGAGGGCCACGTGGCGCCACGACGGGTGTTGGAGATCGCGGCGCGTCTGCGCGACGCGGGTGCACAGGAGATCGGCTTCGGCGACACGACCGGCATGGCCAACCCGGTCCAGGTCCGCGGGTTCTTCGTCGCGGCCCGCGACCGACTGCCCGACCTGGAGCTCACCGCCCACTTCCACAACACCCGCGGCCAGGGCCTGGCCAACGTGTACGCCGCGCTGGAGGCCGGGATCACCTCGTTTGAGTCGAGCTTCGGCGAGCTGGGCGGCTGTCCGGTCCCGGCGGGCGCGACTGGAAACATCGCCACCGAGGACCTGGTGTCGATGCTCCACGAGATGGGCATCGAGACCGGGATCGACCTGGCTGTGCTGCTGGAGTGCACGCGGGCGGCTCAGCAGCACCTCGGCCGGCCGCTGGGCAGCCACACGCTGGTGGCCGGCCCCGTTGACTGGGATGTTTGACGCGGTTCTGATCGCCAACCGGGGCGAGATCGCCCGCCGGGTGATCCGCACCCTGGACCGGCTCGGCGTGCGCTCGGTCGCCGTCTATGCGCCGGCC
>JASLHP010000332.1 GCA_030149625.1 Solirubrobacteraceae bacterium | reverse complement strand
CGCCACGCACCCGGGCGAGGTGCTCGGGTGCGTGGCGCCGAGCGCAGGCACGCAGCAGGCGCTGAGCACCGCCGCCGCGAGCAAGATCGCGATCAGGAGTCGCCCCCCTGCTGAAACTCCCCGTTCCACTGTGCCGGAAGCTATCAGCCAGCCGTATCGGCCCGGGTCATCCGTTCGTCAGGCTGCTTACCAGGCCGGCCGCTTCGCGCGCCATCCGCGAACGCGGCACGACGAGGTCGAACCCGTCGCCTTCGGCGAGGTCCCGCACCCCCGGCTCGACGTGCGAGTAGTAGCCGAGCACCTTCGCGGCGCCGATCGTCCCTTCCTCGCGCAGCTCGCGCACCGACTGCACGCGCGCGAGCTCATCGGAGGTGAGGTCGGCAACGACGACCGCGGCGGGCGAGCGCAGCAGCGACTCGCGCAGCGCGTCCTCGCCGTGCGCGATCTCGACCTCGTGCCCTGCGGCGGCGAGCATGCCCTGCACGTTGGAGCCGAACAGGAGATCGGCGGTGAAGACGAGCACACGCGCCACGGCAGCAGGCGGCTTTACTGCGCGCGCAGCCGGCGGAACTCGTCGCGCGCCGACTGCGGGCGGCCCCACATCTGCGTGACCTCGACGCGCCCGGCGCGCTCCTCGCGCAGGGCCAGCTCGCCCTCGATCCCGGCCTCGTCGAGCAGGCGCAGCGCCCCGTGGACGGTCTCGGGCGAAGCGGCGTGGCCGAAGGCGTGGGCGATCACCAGGCGCCAATGCCAGTCGTGATGCGAGTAGGGCCTGGCGTTGACGGTCGCCAGATACAGCGCCGCCTCGACGTAGCGCTCCTCGTCGGCGATCCGCATGTCCAGCTCCAAGTCGGTCCAGTCACCGGGGAGACCGTCTACGAGCTGCTGGAAGGTGTCGGCCAGGCCCATCGAGGGCAAGCCTAGCGCGGCTATTCTCGAATCGATGGCCGGAGTCGGAGCACACGCGAGCGCCACCGTCAGCGAGGCCGACGAGCAGCGCGCGCTGCGCGAGGGCTGCGGACTGCTCGACCGCTCCGAACGCGGCAAGCTCGCACTGCAGGGCCCGGAGGCCGTCGAGTTCCTCAACGGACAGGTCACGAACGAGCTCGCGACGCTCACGACGGGCGAAGGCCGCTACGCCGCCTTCCTGACCCACAAGGGCAAGATGCTCGGCGACCTGCGGGTGCTCGCTGTCGCCGGCGCAGACGGCGAGCTCGAACTGCTGCTCGATACCGAGCGCTCCGCGCTCCAGGCGCTGTTCGACATGATCCGCCGCTTCAAGGTCGGCTACCGCGTCGAGATGGACAAGCGCACGCTCGAGCGGGGCCTGCTCTCGCTGATCGGGCCGCGCGCCGACGCCGTCGTAGAAGCCGCTCCGGGAACGGACGAGCACGCGAGCCTCCCCGTGCGCGTCGATGCGGTCGACGCGCTCGCGATCCGCACCGACACCGGCATCGACCTCCTCTGCGACGCCGCGGACACCGAGGCGCTTGCCGCGGCGCTCATCGCCCGCGGCGCCACGCCGGTCGGCGAGGCCGCGGCCGAGTGCCTGCGGGTCGAGCGCGGCACGCCCCGCTACGGGATCGATCTCGACGAGAGCGTGATCCCGCAGGAGGCTGGACTCAACGACCGGGCGGTCAGCTTCACGAAGGGCTGCTACGTCGGCCAGGAGACCGTCGCACGGCTCTTCTACAAGGGCAAGCCGAACCGGCGACTCTGCGGCCTGCGCCTCTCCGCGCCGGCCGAGACGGGCGAGCCCCTGCTGCTCTCCGAGCGCGAGGTCGGCCGCGTCGGCACCTTCGCCGTCTCTCCCTCCTACGGGCCGATCGCGCTTGCGCTCGTGCGCCGCGAGGCCGAGGTGGGCGCGCAGGTGGCAGTCGGCGACGGCGCCGCGACGGCACAGCTCGTCGAGCTGCCGTTCGCCTGACACACGCGCTCTCGCCGGGTACTTAGGGATACCTGATTAGGGCGCCCTAACTTGTGGTACGTTCCAGGCGTGGATACCCGATCTGTGCGGTCGGGTATTCCGAACCACACGCGATGAGCGCGCAAGCCACAGCCCCCTCCGCCCCCTCGACCGCCCGTCCTCGGCAGCGCTCGGTCGCCACGCGCGTCTGGGTGCTCCTCGTGCTGGCCGTCGCCGTCGTGGCGGTGATCCTCGGCTGGCACGCGCACGGCGGGACGCCCGACCCGACGGCGCCCGGAACGCACATGAGCAGCGGCTCCGCAGTCGTGGACAGCGCCGTGCTGGTGTTCCGAGAGGGCCTGGAGACGATCCTCGTGCTCGCCGCGATCACGGCGAGCTTCCTCGGCAGCAACCGCGCCTACCGCCGGCCTGTCGCGATCGGCAGCGGCGTCGCTGTCGCCGCGTCGGTTGCGACGTGGTTCGTCGCCGTCTGGTTCATCGGCCTGTTCGGCGACGGCGGCCTGACGGTGCAGGCGGCCACCGGCATTCCCGCCATCGTCGTGCTGCTCGTCGTGATGAACTGGTTCTTCCACAAGGTCTACTGGACCGGCTGGATCTCCCACCACCACAAGCGCCGCCGCAGCCTGCTGCCCGCGCCGGGCGAGACCGCCGGGCGCCGCGCGCTCCTGGGCCTGGGGATCCTCGGCTTCACGTCCGTCTACCGCGAGGGCTTCGAGGTCGTCGTCTTCCTGCAGAACCTGCGGGTGACGTTCGGCTCGGCCGTCGTGCTCGAGGGCGTCGTGCTCGGCCTGCTCTTCACCGCCGCCGTCGGCGTGCTCACGTTCGTCATGCATGCGCGGCTGCCGTACAAGAAGCTGCTCATCATCACCGGGATCCTGCTGCTGCTCGTGCTGCTCATCCAGGTCGGCGAGGAGATCAACGAGATGCAGCTCGCCGGCTGGATCGGCTGGGGCCACATCTCG
>JASLHP010000277.1 GCA_030149625.1 Solirubrobacteraceae bacterium | reverse complement strand
ACTGCGCCCGCCACCGATTGAACGTCGACTCCGTGATCTCAAGATGCCGCAGCACCTCAGCAAGCTCCTGCCCCTCGTTTAGCAGCCGTTCGCCCTCACGCATCTTGCGGACTGCCCGCTCCGACGTGTGCCTACCTCGCTTCATGATCGTGTCCATCCTCTCACCCCACCAGCGAGACATAACGGACACGCACAACACCCGGCTCACATCACGGGAACCCCGTCAAATCCCCTTGTAACACTGGGGCTTCTGCCGGATGGAGAGCACCGTACGTTGCGCAAACCCCGTCGTAGTGCGCGCTGCGTGTCTGTCTTTCACGTAGATACCACGCCAAATACGCGCGCTCAGGCAGCGACGGTTCCGGCCGTGTGATGCGGCGCCGGGAGCGAGCCGCCTCGCCCACGAAGATCATCCGCGTACGCTGCGAGCGCCTCCTCGATGCGCTCGCCGACCTCCGAGCGCGTCGCGCCGAGCGCAACAACGCCGGGTAGGTCCGGGAGATACGCACCCCAAGCCCCATCTTCGGCCTGCTCGTAGATCACCACGTAGTCGCTCATCGCAGATGCTCCAAACCGCTTGCTCGCCTAATGCTACCCAGCGTGCCGACAGGCACCGTGTCCCTGTCCTTGCCGGCAACGACGATACGCGCCTCGTGCTCGGCATGCGCCCAAACCTCGTGGGAGCCAGCTTGACGCACGACACGCCAACCCGCATCGATGAGCGCCTTCCTCACGTCCTTGTACTTCTTCGGCATGAACATGACCGTAGCCATCGACTGCGATGGAACTCACGGCCGACGACGCCAACCCGGCGTCGTCATCAGCGTGCAGCCGCAAGCTGCAAGCTCTACTCGACAGAGGACGTTACAGCCACCAACTACGTTGCTGGTCCTGCCTCCAAAGAAGCTGTGATTGCCTCGGCGAGGTCGCGACATTGACTGTCCAGCTGCGGGTCCTCGAGCAGGACAGAAAAGGCGGCACGCACGACGTCGCGCGAACGGATGCTCAGGGCGGCAGCCAGCTCGACGAACCAATCGTGCTCGTCGATGCCTGTCAGGCTCGAGACAGCAGTCCGCACGAGTGTTGCCCCCCGCCCGAGCGCAGCCGCGAAGGCATCGAGATCCGCGCTTGCGGCGCGACGCAGAAGGGTGTCTGGGTTCTCGGGCCCGGGTAGCCCAAGCACCGGCCATCGTGCACGTCCCCCTCGCGCAGTGCGCGCAGCAGCGTCTCGCGACCGCGATCTATTGGGTCTGCTTGGCCAGCCATTCATCAGCGCGAGCGCGGCGCTCGGGCAGGCTTGGGGGCTCGTCCGCCGTGGGGCTCAGGCCGCGTGCGGTGAGCTGTAGCGTCGCATCGAGGGCTAGCGCGAACCGCTGGCTGTACGGAGCGGGGTCGGTTAGCGCGATGCGCAGCAGATCTACAAGCCCCGCCACCTCGACAACGCTGTCGCCTACCGTGACCTCGGTCGCGGCGCGCGTGAGGTCGGCGAACCCGTAAGTGCCGGGAGGCGCGTCAAGCAGACGGACGCAATCGGGTGCCGCCGACGCGGCGAGGACCGTCTCGGTAGCGAGAGAGCGATCCTCGGGGTGCACCACGAGATCGAGCGTCCCCTCATCGCTGAGGATCAACGGCCAGCCGTGCAGCGCCCCGGCGACCTCCCCCACCACCACCGCCCGCAGGCCAACCGCCGCGACAAGCTCAAGCGCCGCGACGCGATCGAAGCGGTCGCGGCTCAGGTGCCTGACCCGTTCCGCCGGCTCGCGCGCGAGCTGCTCGTAGATCAGAGCCGTCCACGAGCCCTCATCCGCCGTGGCGAGCCCGAGCGTCAGATCGAGCGCGCACGCCGCCACGACCTCCTGCACCGTCTCGAACTTGGGCTCGGTCGCGCCGCTCTCCCACCGCGCGACGGTTACCTGCGAGGTGCCCAGGCGCCCCCCAAGCTCCTGCTGGGTGAGGCCCGCACGACGGCGGGCGATGACGATGATGTCGCGCGCGCGCACTCTACAAGCATAACAGAACTGTTATAGAGGCCGGATCGCTCAGGCGCGGGTCGGCGCTGAGAGACGCATTCTACGGCGCCGTTTGGTACCCAAATGTGGTACCCACGGCCGAAACGGCCCCATTTTCCGACCGGTGGAGTCATGCAAAAACCAGCCGATTTGCAGGCAATTTGCGAAAATGGGCCGTGCAGGAATCGAACCTGCAACCTTGGGCTTAAGAGGCCCCTGCTCTGCCGGTTGAGCTAACGGCCCGTGAGGGCGCCGGCGGGATCGGCCGGCTCGAAGGCACGATTCTATCCAAGCCAGCGTCCGCGGGAGCGGCCCACACGGGCGGTGCACGCCGAGCCGAGGACGCAGCGGCGCTACTTGCTCTTGGTGGTCTTCGCCGGGGTGCTCGACGTCTTCACTTCGGTGCCGATGAGTTCGTCTTTGGAGTTCAGCTTGCCCGTGTAGGTTTTGCCGTTGGTTTTGGTCTCGTACGTCTTGTTCTTGCCCGAGGGGTCGGCCTTGACTTCGGCGAGCTCGTCCTTGACGGTCTTGCGGTCGGCGGCCGGCGAATAGCTGACCGCCTTTTCGGCCGCGAGATCGCCGACGCGGGTGTTCTTGGCTCTGTAGGCATACTCGGCGAGCGACGCATACAGCGCCGCGTCGGTCGGTTTGGCTGCGACCGCGATCTGCAGCACTTCGACCTCCTTGGCGGGTTCGTTGAGCCCGGGTTCGCTGTAGACCGTCTCCATCAGCTGCGCCAGTTCGGTGTTCGTCTTGGGGGGGTTCAGCGCGAGATAGCTGGCCCACGCCGTGGATGCCCGCCGGAAGAGTTCCTTGCCCTTGCTCGTAATCAAGCCGGAGCTCGTCTCGTACGCTTCGCTGCTCGCGACTTCGTGCAGGAGGTTCTTCGTCAGGCCTTCCCACGCGGCGAGGTCGTTTGGGCGCTCCCTGGTCAGTTTTTCGTACTTCTTGACCTGTGCCGCGAAGCCGCTGCTGCCACCGCCGCCTTCTTTGGTGAACGCGCTGAACAGGCCGCTGCTGCCAAAGCCGCCGCCGACGCCGAGCCCGACGAAGCCGAGTAGGAACATGAGCGCGAGCCCGATGTAGATCACGCGTACCGCGCGACGGCGATGGCGCCCTCTGGTATCGAACAGCATCTAGCCCTGCAGCCTCGGGTCTTGGTGGTCGATCAGCTCTTGCACGGTTGGCTCCCCTGGGTCCTGCGACGGTGACGGCGCCGTAGCTCCCGCGGGAGCTGGAGCGCCTGTGGCACTTGCGCTGCCCTCTTCGGGTCGCGCGGGTCCCGCCCGCCCGAACAGCGCTGCAAGCAGAATACTGACCTCATAGAGCAGGTACAGCGGCACGGTCTCGAGGATCAGCGTGATCACGTCGCCGGGCAGGAACGCGGCGATGGCGGCACACGCGACCACCGCGAAGCGCCGGCCCTTGCGCAGCTGCCTTGGCGTGACGATGCCGAGGCGGGTGGCGCCGATGATCACGACCGGGGTCTGGAACACCAGCCCCATAGCCAGGAGGATGGTCGCGGCGAAGCTGTAGTAGGGGTTCGCCTGAACGAGCGTGTTGAACTCGCTGGAGTTGAAGTTGACGAAGAAGCGCACGGCGGCGGGCAGCACGACGAAGTAGCCGAACGCGACGCCGGCGGCGAACAGGAACGGCACGGCGGTCAGCAGCGGCATCGCCACGCGCCGCTCGTGGGGCGCGAGCGCCGGCAGCACGAAGCCGTAGAGCTCGAACAGGATCACCGGTAGCGAGACGATCAGCGCGAAGTACAGCGTCACGGTGACCGTCGTGGTGAACGGTTCGCCGATGCCGAGCGTCGCCGGGTTGTCGCCGACGGGGTTGCGCGGCACCTTCGCGACGTCGGCCTTGATCGTCGCGATCAGGGGTGCGAGCTCCGCACGAGCCTGGGCGGAGAGACCACTGTGGGGCTTGGTGAGCACACCCAGCGCTGTCTGCGTGCTGGCGGCGAGGTTCAGCAGCCCACGCTGGGCAACGACAGCTTGGCCCACGGTCCCCTCGCCCTTGGCGACCTGCTTCTTTGTCTCTGTCTGGAGGGGGGTGTTGAGGATGCGCAGCAGCGCGTGGTTCTGCCACAGACAGATGCCGAATGCGACGGCGAGCACGGCGACACTGACGATCAGACGCGTGCGCAGCTCTTCGAGATGATCGACGAGGCTCAGCTGGTCTTCGTGGCCGATCGTACGAATAGCGCTGGCCATGGGCCTTATGAAACTACCACCGTGCTGGTGGCGGTCCGCTGAGCTAAAGGCCCCAGCTCCAAGCGTCGATGACGTCCCGAGAGGCCATGAAACCCGAGAACGACCCCGACATCCGCCAGCACCCGCCCGCTCCGGTGAGCAACCCGGCGGGCGCTGTCTACGGCACTCAGCGTCAGTCCGCCGACGGCACGTGCGCGCCAGCGCAGCTGCACATCTGCTTCCACTGCGCGGGCGAGTTGGTGTTCCCGCTCGACTGGTCGGAGGAGGGGCCGCGACACTGGCGCATCGTGCTGCGCTGCCCGGAGTGCGAGTCCCGTCGCGAAGGCGTTTTCGACCAGACGGCCGTCGAACGGCTCGACGACGAGCTCGATCGTGGGTCGAGCGCGCTGCTCGGCGATCTGAGGCGCATGACGCATGCGAACATGTCCGAGGAAATCGAGTTCTTCGCGCGCGCGCTCGACGCCGACCTGATCCTTCCGAGCGACTTCTAGCGCGATCTCCCGAGCGACTTCTAGCGCGATTTATCGATAACGCTCGACGACGGCGTCGGCGACGAGGCTCAGCAGCTCCGATCTTCCATCCGGGAGAATCGCGGGGAGCGCGGCCTTGGCCTCGGCCACGACCGCGAGCGCCCGCTCGCGCGCCTCGTCCAGAGCGCCGGTCGCGGCGATGCGGTCGCAGAGCGCCTCCGCGTCGAGCGCGCCACCTACCCCTCGGCCCGCTCCGAGCAAGGTCAGGTCGAACTCGGCGAGGTCGCGTGCTCGCTCGCGCGCGAGTATGAACGGCAACGTGACGGTGCCGTCGAGCAAGTCGGTGCCACGCGACTTGCCGGTGCGCTCGACGGGTCCCGAGACGTCGAGCACGTCGTCGAGCATCTGGAACGCCAGCCCGATCCGTCGCGCGAACGCTCCCAGCGCGTCGGCGAGCTCGACCGAGCCGTGAGCTGCGGTCAGCGCACCGAGCCGGCACGCCGCCTCGAACAGAGCCGCGGTCTTCAACTCGCAGCGCCGCAGGTAGCGCTCGACGGGCACGTGCGCGGCGTAGGCATCCTCGCGCTGCAGCAGCTCCCCTTCGGCCAGAGCTGAGCTGGCCTGCGAGAGCGCACGCAGTTGCTCGGCATCGTCGTTGCGCGCGAGCTCCGCGAACGCTCGTGAGAACAGCAGGTCGCCAGTGGCGACGGCCATCTGCCGACCGGCGACGGCGGCGACGGTCGGGTGACCGCGGCGCAACAGCGCGCCGTCGATCAGATCGTCGTGGACGAGCGTCGCGGAGTGCACGAGCTCGACGGCGACGGCCGCGCGTACGAGCCGCTCCTCGCCGTCTGGCGTCGACGGCGGCCCGCCCGCGGACTCAGCGGCGAGGACGACCAGCAGCGGCCGCAGACGCTTGCCGCCGGCGAGCACCGTGGCATTCGCGTGCGAGGCGAGCGGCGTGCCCGCCTGGGCGGTCACCTCGCCGAGGTGATGCTCAGTGCGTTCCATCCGTTGCCGCAGGCTCTCGCCGCCGCGAAAGAGGATCGCGTCGAGCCCGTCGGCGCCGTCGCCCGGAGCGCTTGCAGCGCTGCTTTCCACGGCGTTCACGATGCCCCGTGGCGGGGCACGGTTCCGGCGTGAATCGCGACGATGCCGCCGGCCGTGAGCAGATAGCTGATCTCGGTCAGGCCCGCACGCTGCAGCTCGGCGGCCAACGCGGCGGGGCCAGGCCAGCGTTTGACCGAGTTGGGGAGGTATGAGTAGGCCTGGGCGATCGTCGCGCCGGCATCGCCGTCGCGTCCACGCAGACGCACCGTGAGCGTGTTGGCGAGGCGGCCGAGGACAGGGACGACGCGGTCGAACCACAACGCGTAGAAGTGCGACAGCGGTGCGCGTGTCGGGGCGGTCATCTCGAGTACGACGACGCGTCCGCCCGGGCGCACGACGCGCACCATCTCCGCGATGCCGCGCGTCAGGTCGCTGAAGTTGCGCGCGCCGAAGCCGACGGTGGCGGCGTCGAAACGATCGTCGGGATAAGGCAGGTCCAGCGCATCGGCCCATTCGAAGCGCGGGTTCACTTCCAGTCCGCCGGCGGCGCTCTTGGCGCGCGCGCGGTCGAGCATGCCCTCGGAGAAGTCGCTGGCGATGACCTCCCCGGTCGGCGAGACGCGGCGCGCGAGCTCGATCGCGAGATCGCCGGTGCCGGTGGCGACGTCGAGCACGTGGCTGCCGGCGCCGACGCGGGCCATGTCCGCGGCGCGTACACGCCAGCTGTGGTGCAGGCCCGCGGTCATGACCGTGTTGAGCACGTCGTAAACGCCTGAGATGCGATCGAACATCGCGCGCACCTCGCCCGCCTCCAACGTGTCAGCGCCGTCGGTGAGGCGAGCCGGCACCGGCGCGGCTACTTGAGTTGCGAAAGGAAGTTGACGATCGCTTCGAACTTCTTCGCGGGCAGGTTCTTGAAGGACGGCATCGGCGCCGTCGGGTTCACGAGCGTGCGCGCGATGGCCTGACGAGGGATGCGCGAAGCGATCTGCGTGAGGTCCGGGCCAGGTCCGGAGTTGCCGTTGTCGCCGATTTTGTGGCATGCGAGACAGCCGGACTGGGCGACGACCTTGCGGCCTTCTTCGTACTCCGACAGCAGCTTGCCTCCGGCTTGGGTAACAGATGCCGGCGTCGCCATTTCGATCGCGGTCGGCGCGCCGGTGTGGGCGCCCGAGTAGGTGAGGTAGGCCATCGCGCAGATCACCAGGATGCCGGTGATCGTCGCGACTGGGCGCCGCTCGGGGCGCCGCTCGGGTCCGCGATCGTAGAACGGCAGCAGGAACAGCAGGATCATGCACAGCGTCGGCACGCCGATCGTCGCGAGCGGCACGAGGCTCGGGGTCCTGATGATGCGCAGAACCTCGAACAGGAAGAAGAAGTACCACTCGGGCCGCGGCACGTAGGTGGTGGTCGTGGGGTTGGCCTTGGAGCCGAGCTCCGCGCCGAGCACGAGCGACATCGTGATGATCACCGCCATCACGACGACCGCCATGATCGAGTCCTTGGCGACCGCGTAGGGGAAGAACGGCTTGCCCTGGGCCTTCAGCTGAGCGTATTCGCGGAGGTATTCCTCCTTCTCGCGCTGGTTCATCGCCGGCTACCCGGGCCGCAGATGTGATGGACGCCCAACGCTAGACCTCGGTCTCGTGCAGCTCGTGGCGCTGCTTGGCTTTCGTCCACGGCGGCGCGGTCGTGCCGAGCTTGGCCACCAGATACAGGTGGGCACCGAGCAGCGCCGCGATCAAGCCGGGCACCAGCAGCATGTGGATGGCATAGAAGCGCGACAGCGTGGTCGCGCCGAATTCCGAGCCGCCGCGCAGAAAGTCACTCAAATAGGGGCCGACCAGCGGGCCGGTGCCGTTGATGTTGACACCGACGATCGTGGCCCAATAGGCGCGCTGGTCGAACGGCAGCAGGTAGCCGGTGAACGACATGACCATCGTCAGGATCAGCAGGACGACGCCGATCACCCAGTTGAGCTCGCGCGGATACTTGTAGGCACCGAAGAAGAACGTGCGGGCCATGTGCAGGAAGACGAGCACGACCATCACACTCGAGCCCCACTTGTGCATGCCGCGTACGAACTGGCCGAGGAACACGTCGTTGGTGACGTAGCGAATCGATTCGTAAGCGCCGCCGGCGGGGTCGGGGCGATAGTACATCGCCAGGAAGACCCCGGTCACGGCCTGGTTCAGGAACGCAAACATGGTCGCCGAGCCGAGCGTGTAGAACCAGTTGGTGCCCTTGGGCACCTTGCGGAACATCATCCAGCGCGCGGCGCCGCTCAGCGAGGTGCGCTCATCGACCCAGTCGACGACCGTGATCCCAGCCTGCTTGGCGTCCTCCAGTGGACCGGCCTTGCCGTTGCCCTGTCCGGGCCGTGGGGGCGGCGTCTTCAGCGGGGCTGGAAGCGGGGGAGCGGGGAGCTTGGGCACGGTGTCTGTGGGGTTGGCGGGAGGCTAGAGTTTCTGGGCGCCCGGGCGTGACGGATACAGGTACTGGCCGATGCCATCGAGTGGCTCGCCGGGGTCGCGCGGCGAGAAGCGGCGCAGCTGACTGTTGACGCTGAAGCGCGGACCGACTTCGACGTTTTCGCCGGTGACGCGTGTGTAGAACCGGTCGAGCGGCCGGACCGGCGGACCGCCCACCCTGCGCCCGAGCAGGTCGTAGACGCCACCGTGGCACGGGCAGATGAAGCGCTCGGAGGCGTCGACCCAGCGCACGGGGCAGCCGACGTGCGCGCAGCGGCTGGAGATGGCGATGTACGGCGTGCCTTTGTCATACGGGTCGGTGTCGATTTCGGGGTTGAACTTGCGCATGTACACCGTTGACTTGCCCGCCTCGCCGATGTTGGGCGTGAGCGTGATCACCACGGGCACGTAGTTGTTGTCGGGGAACTGGTAGATGTTGCCGACGACTTCCCAGCGGTGCGGAGAGCTTTTGAAGATCGGCCCGAACGCGAAGCCGAGCGCGGGCAGCGCGAACGAGGCGGCCGCCACCGCCCCGGCCCCGTGGGCCGTGCCGGTCATGAACCGCCGCCGTGTGATCGTCTCGCCCTCGAACGCGCCGGGCATGCCCCGGTCGAGCGTGTACTTGGACTTGTGCTTGTCGCGCTTGTCTGGCACCGGCCGCAAAGAATACCGGGGCGCGATTCAGGGCGACGCGATCAGGCCCTCCGCGCTTGTGCGCATCGCCTCGATCGCCTCGGGCGCCCCGTCGAGCACCAGCTTCTTGGCGCGCGCGTGAGCCTCGCCGCAGCCCCAGCCGACGGCGCGCGCGCCGGCCCTCCAGGTGCTCTCGGCGAGCTCGGCCGAGCCCGCTCCCTGGGCGAGCGCGCTGAGCGTGATCGTGTCCGCGAGCTCGGCTACCGCGGCGGTGTCACCCAGCGCGACGAGCAGCGCGAGGCCGATCGCGTAGAGCCGGTCGCCCGCGAGCAGCTTCAGGTCCGCCTCGGGCACGCGCATGACGCGCGGCGCGCCGTAGTGCAGCAGGTAGCCCTCGTAGATCGCCTCGACGAGCAGCTCGTACTGCTCGCGCCTGCCGGCGGCGCGCGGCCCACTCGCGGCGATGTGGGCCGGACTCGACTGCGGATCGGCGAGCGAGCGGGAATCGACTTCCGGTCCGGCGATGCGCGCGCGTTGGGGCTCGACGAGCGTTGCCATCAGCCCGCCTTCGCGGAGCAGCAGCTCGCGCAGGCGCTCGAGGGCGTCGACGCCGGCGCACGTGCCGTCGCCGGCGTGCTCCATCGCCGCGCTCACCGCGCCGCCGCCCGCGGCAGGCAGGCAAAGGCCGCGGCGGCGACTTCGACGGTGCGCTCGATCTGCTCGGCGGTGTGGGCGAGCGATGGGAACCACGCCTCGAACTGCGACGGCGGCGGGTAGACGCCGCGCGCGAGCAGCTCCCGGCACCAGGCGGCGTGCGCGTCCGTGTCGCACGCTTGCGCGTCCGCGAACGAGAGCACGGGGCGCTCGCTGAAGAAGACGGTCATCAATCCGGGCATGCTGACGATCTGCACCGGATAGCGGTCGGCGGCCGCGCGCAAGCCGGCTGCGAGCTGCTCGGTGCTCGCCGCGAGGCGCAGGTAGGCGGGCTCGTCGAGCAGCTCGAGCGTGGCGAGTCCGGCGGCGACGGCCAACGGATTGCCCGACAACGTCCCCGCCTGGTAGACCTCGCCGGCGGGTGCGAGCATCCGCATCAGCTCCGCACGGCCGCCGACGGCGGCGGCCGGCAGCCCGCCGCCGATGATCTTGCCCATGATCGTGAGGTCGCCGCGCACCCCCAGGAGCTCCTGCGCGCCGCCCCGCGCGACGCGGAAGCCGCTGATGACCTCGTCGAGCACGAGCAGCGCGCAGGTTGCATCGGCGCGTTCGCGCACGAGCGCGAGGAACCCGTCGGCGGCGGGCACCAAGCCCATGTTCGCGGGAAGCGGCTCGGCGACGATCGCGGCCAGCTCATAGCGCTCGCTCGCGGCGACGAGCGCATCGGCGTCGTTCCACGGCACGACGACCGTCGCAGCCGCGGCGGCGGCGGGCACTCCTGGGCTCGCCGGCAAGCCCTGCGTGGCCAGACCCGAGCCGGCCTGCACGAGCAGACCGTCGGCGTGCCCGTGGTAGGCGCCCGCGAACTTGAGGACGTGCTCGCGCCCAGTGGCGGCGCGGGCGATGCGCAGCGCGGTCATCGCCGCCTCGGTTCCGGAGGAGGTCATGCGCAGCATCTCGACGCCCTCCATCCGCCGTGTCACCTCCGCGGCGAGGTCGACCTCGGCGAGGGTGGGCGCGCCGAAGCTGGTGCCGCGTGCCGCCGCCTCGGCGATCGCGGCCAGCACGTGCGGGTGCGCGTGCCCGTGGATCAGCGGCCCCCACGAGCAGACATAGTCGACGAAGCGGTTGGCATCGACGTCGATCAGCTCGGCGCCCTCTCCACGCGCGACGAACAGCGGCTCGCGACCGATCGCGCGCATCGCGCGCACGGGCGAGTTGACCCCACCGGGAATCAGCTCGAGCGCGCGCCTGAAGCACTCGGTCGAGCGCGTGTCGGTCAGCGAGGCGGTCAACTCGAGCCGCCGTGCGTGCGCTCCCAGTCCTTGAAGTCCTCGGTGAAGTACAGCAGCCGGATCTTCTTGAACTCAGTCGACGAATACAGCGTGGCGCGCTCGTCGATGCCGGTCATCTCGGCGATCGCGTCGAGCACGTCGTCGCACTCTTGCTTGGAGCGACCGTGAGCCATCGTGAAGACGGAGTAGGGCCAGTCCTCGTAAGTCGGGCGCTGATAGCAGTGGGAGACGCCGCGCACGGCGGCCATGCGGCAACCGAGCTCGAAGATCTGCGCGTCGGGCACCTTCCAGACGCCCATGCCGTTGGCGGAGAAGCCGGCGCGCCGGTGGTAGAGGATCGCCGCGACGCGGCGCAGGATGCCGCGCTCCTGCATGCCGGCGAGATGGTCGAGGAAGCTCTGCTGGCCGATGCCAAGCTCGGCGGCCGCCGGCGCATAGGGCTCCTCGACGACGGGCATGTCGCCCTGCAGCGCACGGATCACGGCGATGTCGAGCTCGTCGTAGGGCTGAGGCTCGAGCTCGATCGGCTGCTTGACCTCGGCGGCGCTCGCGAGCGCGTCGGTGCCGCCCTGCATCTCGAGGTCCATGCGGATCTTGAACAGCCGCAGCGTCGGCAGCTGGCGCACCGACTCGGCGCCGGCCTCGGCGGCGAGCACCTCGAGCGTGCCTTCGAGGCCGAGCTTGGAGTCTGGCTCTGTGGCGATCGTGAACCACAGGTTGAACTCGTGGTTGCGCAGGTAGTTGTGCGAGACGCCCGGGTGGGCGTTGATCACCTGTGCGGCGCGATGTGGATGCTCGGGGTCGACCTTGGCGGCGACGAGCATCGAGGAGTAGCCGAGCGCGCGCGTGTCGAAGATCGGCGTGACCTGGCGAATGATGCGCTTGTCGAGCAGGTGCCGCACACGGCGCATGACCTCCTGCTCTGAGATCTCGCCCAGCTCGGCGACGCGCTGGTAGGGCCGCGCGGCGATCGGAAAGCTGCCCTGCATCAGGTTGAGCAGCTTGCGGTCGATGTCCTCGAGCGCGATCGCGGCGCCATCCTTGCGACTGCGGATCTTCGGCGGCGCGGTCGTGGGCAGCATCGGATCGGCGACGTCGGCGAGAGGCGCGGCAGCGTCGCCGTTGCCGCTCAAGTCTGCTCTGCTAGCCATCGGGCTGCGTCCTTTGCGTGGTAGGTGATGATCGTGTCGGCGCCGGCGCGGCGCAGCGAGGTGAGGATCTCGAGCACCGTGGCACGCTCGTCGAGGTAGCCGGCGGCCGCCGCCGCCTTGACCATCGCATACTCGCCGCTGACGTTGTACGCCGCGACGGGTAGCCGCGTAGCGCGCTTGACGGCGCGGATCACATCGCCGTAGGCGAGCGCCGGCTTGACCATGACCATGTCGGCGCCCTCCTGCACGTCGAGCAGCGCCTCGCGCACGGCCTCACGGCCGTTGGCGGGGTCCATCTGGTAGCCGCGGCGGTCGCCGAAGGCGGGCGCCGAGTCGACGGCGTCGCGGAACGGGCCGTAGAACGCGGAGGCGAACTTGGCGGAGTAGGCAAGGATCGGCGTGTCGGCGAAGCCCTCGCCGTCGAGCTCCTCGCGAATCGCGCCGACGCGCCCGTCCATCATGTCCGAGGGAGCCACGATGTCGGCGCCGGCACGCGCGTGCGAGACGGCGGTGCGCGCGAGCAGCTCCACCGAGGCATCGTTCGCGACGGTGCCGTCGTCGCGAACGACCCCGCAGTGGCCGTGGTCGGTGTACTCGCAGAGACAAACGTCGGTGATCGTGAGCAGCTCCGGCACGGCCTGCTTGATGGCGCGCACCGCGAGCTGTACGACGCCGTGCTCGTCCCAGGCGCCGGAGCCGTGAGCGTCCTTCTCGGCCGGCAGCCCGAACACCATCACTGCGGCGAGGCCGAGCGCCGCGGCGTCTCGTGCCTCCTCGACGGCCGCGGCGAGCGACAGTCGCTGCACGCCGGGCATCGTCGCGATCGGCTCGCGCGCGGCGGCGCTCGAGCCGGCTTCGCTGACGAACAGCGGCAGCGCCAGCTGACCGGCGCGCAGCTCGGTCTCGCGCACCAGACCACGCAAGCCCGCGCTTGCGCGCAGCCTGCGCATGCGCGTCTGTGGAAAGCCCATCGCCTTCGAGGATACCTCCAGCGATGATTTTTCATGAGGTGCGCCTGCCGCGGCTGGACGACGTTCGCCGTGGGCTAGTTCGCGTCACGCAGGCCGGCGCGAGCCAGGGCTCCGAACAGGACGCTGAGCACGGTGAGGTGCGCGAGCGAGATCCAGATGCTCGGGGCGGCGTCGTTGACGGCGGTATCGAGCGCCTGCAGCGCCGCCTTGAACGGGAACGCGAACGAGATCGTCTCGATCACGTCGTAGAAGCCGCCGGACACGGCGCCGGCGGGCACGAGCGCGAGCAGCGCGAGCGGCAATGCCGAGAGGATCGCGAGCAGCGAGGCGGCGCGCACCTCGCGCGCGAGCGCGCCGATGGCGAGGCCGAGCGCGGCGAAGGCGAGCGCGGCAAACGCCAGCGCCAGCAGCCACAGCGCCACGCGGGAGAAGTCGAGCGCCACGAACGCACCGATCGCGGCGAGCATCGCGACGGCCACCGAGAAGGCGCAGCCGGCTGCCAGCAACGCCTTCTCGGCCAGCAGCGTCTCGCGGCTGACGAGATCGCGCAGCAGCCGCGAGAGCGTGTGCTCTTCGCGCTCCAGCGCGATGCCGCCGGCGGCGAGCAGCACACACAGGAACATCAACGAGATGCTGACGGCGACGACCACGGCGAACGTGTCGAGCGGCGTGCGACGCCCATGCAGCAGCACGCTGTGCACCTGGATCGGCTGACCGATCGTGGCGAGCACCTGCTTGGCCAGCAGCAGGTTCTCAGCGGCGAACGTGGCGAACGCCTCGAGGCGTTCGAGCTGAGCGCGATCTCGACCAGGCGGCTGACGCGCGATCACTCGCCTGAGCACACCGGGTATCTGTTCGAGCCCGATCAGCCCCTGCGGCGCGCCGATAGACGCGAGGCTGCCACCGCGCAGCAGCGTCGTGATCGCGCCGGCGGCCGCTTGCTGGATCTGTCCGGAGAAGTCGAGGTTGGCGCGCGCGAGCGTGGATTCGATGCTCGTGCGCACGAGCGACTGCTCGAGCGCGTCGCCGTTGTAGAGCACTTCCAGCTGGGCGGGTTGGGTGTCGGAGGCGACGCGCGCGGCGATGTCGGCGGGGATCACGACGGCCGCGAGCGCTTCGCCGGAATCGACCTTGGCGACGGCTTGCGCGCGCGAGGGCGTTTCGATCGCGTGCACCTGATCGAACAGCTGGCGCGCATACTGCGCGACGTCGACGCGCCGCGTGCCGACCTTGATGGTTTCTCCGGGGGCGGCCTCGTCGACGATCGCGACGCGCGGACGCGCAGGGCTGCGCGAGATCGCGAAGCCGATCAAGAGCGCGACCGCAACGGGGTAGACGACGAGCAGCACGAGCAGCAGCCGCGAGCGGCGCAGGATCAGTACGTCCTTGCGCAGCAGCGATCTCACGTGGCTGTCCGCTCGCTCGCGTGCTCGGCCGCCGGCCGCGCGTGCTCGGCACGTGCGTGTGGGTGCTCGCGCAGGAAGCGCACGAGCGTGCGCTCGAGGTCGCCGCCCTCGCCCTCGCCCGCTTGTCGCATCAGCGCGCGCGGCTCGCCGTCGAACAGCAGCCGTCCACCCGAGAGCACGAGCATGCGGCTCGCGTGGCGCTGCGCCTCGCTGACGTTGTGTGTCGAGAACAGCACGGTGGTTCCCGTGGCGACGCGCGCGAGGACGAACTCCCACAGGCGCTCGCGCTGGTCGGGGTCCAGCGAGGCGGATGGCTCATCGAGCGCGAGCACCGGCGGATCGCCGATCAACCCAATGGCGACGTTGACCCGCTGGCGATTGCCACCAGATAGTCGTCCGACTGGCTCACGCGCGCGATCGCCGAGGCCGGTCTGCTCGAGCATGCGCGCTACCACCTCACGTGTGTCCTTTACGCCCTCGAGACGGGCGAACAGCTCGAGGTTCTCGGCGACGGAGAGCTTGGAGTACAGCGCGGGGGCTTGAGGCACCCACCCGACCCCGACTCGCGATCCGGCCCCCCGACCAGCCCCGCCGCGCTCAACGCGCACGCCGCCCGGACCGGCGCCGCCGGCGGCGGCCCCACCTTCCGCGCGACTCACGGCGCCAGCGCTCGGCTCCTGGACGCCCACGACGATCGACAGCAGCGTGGTCTTGCCCGCGCCGTTGGCGCCGGTGACGGCGATCAGCTCACCGGGGCCGGCCACAAAACTGACATCTGCGAGCGCGTCGAGCTCGCCATAGCGCTTGGCGAGGGCACTGACGCTGAGCACGACGCTCACAGCAGTCCGTCGCGGCCGCGATCCCAGGTTTCGAGCTCGAGGTGACGGTTCAGATACACGGCCGTCTCACGCAGTACCGCGAGGATCGGCAACGCCAACAGAGCGCCGAGGACGCCGTAGAACTGCAGCCCGAGGAGCAGCGCGAGTATCACCAGCAGCGGGTTGATGCGCAGCGTGTGACCGAAGATCTGGGGCGCGACGACGTGGCCCTCGAGCTGCTGCATGCCGACGAACAGCAGCGCCACCCAGAGCGCGGTGATCGGTTTCGTGAACAGCGCGACGAGCACGGGGGGAATCGAGCCGAGGATCGGGCCGACATAGGGCACGAGCTCCATCACCCCGTAGAAGACGGCGAACGCGACCGCGTACGTACGTCCGTCGGGAAAGATGCCGATCACGCCAAACAGATACAGCGCGACGCCGGTGGACACACCCATGACGGTGCTGAACAGCAGCTGGCCGCCGATGTAGCGCGAGACGGCACGCTGCACGAGATGCGGGTAGTCGTCGGCCTTCGAGCCGTCGCCGTCGGGCATCGCGCGGCGGATCAGCGCGCCGATCTTGGCGCCGTAGAGAAGCATGTAGACCGACAGCACGAACACCAGCACGAGGTCGAAGATCGCGCCCGCCACTTCGGTCGCGAGCGCGCCCCCGAAGGAGGCGAGTTTGTCGGCTTCCTTGGCGACTTTGCCCTCGATGCTCTGCAGCGCGGTTTTGCCCTGCTTGACGACTTCGACGTGGACCCCGTGTTCGTTGAGTTCACGCTGGACGTTTTCGATCGTGCGGTTGGCTTCGTTGACGATGTGGGGGAGGTTGTCGCTGAACGTGCGCACCTGATCGGAGATCGGGTTGGCGAGCAGAAAGCCGATCCCGGTCAGGGTCAGGAAGAATGCGAGGTACACGGCGAGCACCGCGAGGCCACGGGGGAGACGCGAACGGTGCAGGAAGGCGACGGCCGGATTGAGGATCAGCGCGATGAGCCCGGCGACAATGAATATGACCAGCACTTTGCCCGCGGCTTTCGCCAAGGCCCACACCGCGAGCAGGGCCAGCGGCAACAGCACCAGCTGCACCCAACGCGGGACGACCACGCGCGGGGGCTCGGCCGGCGAGGGGCTCTGCGCCGCGGCCGGCTCGCCCGCGAGCTCGCGCTCGTGCTCCGCCGGCGGCTCGGCGGCCGGGGGCGGCTCGGCGGCCGGGGGACCCGCCTCGAGGGCCTGCTCGCCGTTCCCCGTACCGGCACGACGCGAGGACGATGCCCAGACGCCGCTCACCTGTCTCCCACCATCGCCAGAGTATGGCTGAGCCCGAGGCGTTCGCCGGACCGGCAGGCGAGGCGCGCGTGCACTTGGAGCCGGAGACACAGGCGCGCCCCGGGAGCGCCGGCGCGGTGCGCATTCTGTTCGCGGGAGACGTCGTCGGCGGCCTCGGGCGACGTACGCTGCTCGACTGCCTGCCCGTGCTGCGCGAGCGCTACGCGCCCACGTTCGTAGTCGTCAACGGCGAGAACGCAGCTGGCGGGCTGGGGATCACGCCGAAGATCGCCGAGCAGATGTTCGCGGCGGGCGTTGACGCGATCACGCTCGGCAACCACACCTATCACCGCCGTGAGATCTACCCGTACCTCGAATCGGGCAAGCCGATCGTGCGGCCGGCGAACTTCCTGCGCAGCCAGCCGGGGCGAGGCGCGTGCGTGGTGCAGCGCGGCGGCGTGCGCCTGGGCGTGGTCAACCTCAGCGGCAACCTGTACGTGCGCGCGGGACGCTCGGCGTTCACCGAGATCGAGGTCGCGCTCGGCGAGCTCGGCGAGTGCGACCAGATCCTCGTCGACATGCACGCCGAGGCGACCTCGGAGAAGGTGGCCATGGGCTGGCATCTGGACGGCCGCGTGACGGCGGTGGTGGGCACGCACACGCACATCCCGACCGCCGACGCGCGCGTGTTGTCGGCGGGCACCGCCTACATCACCGATGTCGGCATGACCGGTCCGCGCGGCGGCGTGATCGGCGTCAAGCGCGAGCAGGCGATCGAGTCGCTGCTGACGCAGATGCCGATCCGCTTCG
>JASLHP010000274.1 GCA_030149625.1 Solirubrobacteraceae bacterium | reverse complement strand
GTCCTCCGCGGCGAGATGTCGATCGTGGGTCCGCGGCCGACGTTGGAGGTCCAGGTGCTCCAGTACACCGAGCACCAGCGCCGCCGCCTCGAGGTCAAGCCCGGGATCACCGGCTGGGCCCAGATCAACGGGCGCGCCTCGCTCCCGTGGACCGAGCGGATCGAGCTCGACATCTGGTACGTCGAGCACCAGTCAATGCGGCTCGACCTGAGGATCCTGGCCCGGACGTGGCGCCTGGTGCTCGGCGGCCACGGCCTCTACAAGGGGGAGCGAGGCGGATGGCACCCACCCAGCACGACATAGGCGTCCTGCTCACCGGGGTGGGTAAGCGCTACGACATCGTCTCCGCTTTCGCCCAGCACGCCACCGTGGTGGCCGCCGACCCGAACCCCCTGGCGCCCGCTCAGTACGCCGCGCACCATCGGATCGCGGTGCCACGGATCGAGGATCCTGCGTACGTACCCGCGCTCCAGGAGCTGTGTGAGCGCCACAACGCCAAGGCGGTCGTCCCCCTCACCGACCTCGACATCGAGGTCCTGGCCCACGCCCGCGTAGCCGGCGCACTGCCCGCTTTCGTCCCGGATCCGGAGATCGCCCGCGCCACCTTCGACAAGTACGAGGCCCACCTACTCCTCACGCGGCTGGGGCTCCCCTCGCCACCGACCGTCCTGCCCGGCGAGCCGGTCGAGAGCTACCCGGTGATGGTCAAGCCCCGCCGCGGCTCGGGCGCGCGCTCGATCCACCGCGCCGACGATGTGCGCGCCGCCGAGTTCTTCGTTGACTACGTCCGCGAGCCGACCATGGTGCAGAAGTTCATGGACGGCCCTGAGCTGTCGATCGACTGCCTCTCGGACCTCGACGGGCGGTGCCTGAACGCGATCCCGCGCACGATGCTCGAGTCGCGCGGCGGCGAGTCGATCAAGGGCGCGCCCATCGCCGACGAGGAGCTGATCGACCTCGGCCGGCGGGTCGTCGAGGCGCTCGGGGTGCGCGGGCCGTGCACCGTCCAGGTGTTCCGTGACAAGGACATCGGGCTCGGCATCACCGACGTCAACACCCGCTTCGGTGGCGCCTTCTGCGCCCCAGCCTACGCCGCCCTGGCGGGGCGCTCCTACCCGGAGCTGATCGTGCGACTGGCCGCCGGCGAGGAGATCGAGCCCCACGTCGGCGAGTTCACCGCCGGCAACCACTTCACGCGCTACTACTGGCAGCTGGAGCTCGACGAGCGGCTGCAACCGACGGGACGCGAGATCGTGTAAAGGTAGAATCGAACGCGATGGCAACGTTGCTCGCCGACTCTCCGCCTGCGCCCTCCGATTCGCAGGCGCAGCCGAGCGCACCCGACGGTGCACCCACCGAGCCCGCCGCGCCCGCGACTCCGGCGCCGCAAGCGCACAGCTGCAGGCACTGCGGCGCAGGGATGACCGCCGGCGAGGACTGGTGCCTGCAGTGTGGAGCCGGCGCGCCGGGGAGCCTCGGCGCGCCGAGCTGGCGTCCGGCCGCGACCGTCTTCATGCTCGTCGCCGCGCTCGTGCTGGGCGCGGCCGCGGCAGCTGTCGCCGCGTTGAGCAAAGGCGGCGCCAAGGCGCCCGTGGTGACGACGACGGTGGCCGCCGCGCCGAGCACGAGCACTCCCGCGACGACGACTCCGCCGACCACACCCGGGGTTGCGGGCGCGCCCGCAACGAAATCGTCGCCGCTCGGGACGGTCAGACCGCCGAAGATCCCGCTCACGGCGAGCACGCCCAAAGCATCCGAAAAATCGACGGCGACGGTGCCGCCCGCGGAAGCCACGACGAGCACGCCGACGAGCCCGACGCCGACGAGCACGACGCCGACGAGCGGCGCGGGCGCGAACGGCGAAAAGGCAAACGAAGAAACGCAGCAGTCGGCGATCCTGCTGGACACGGACGCGGCCACGACGTACAACCCATACGAATACCCGGCGAGTTACTTCAGCGGTCCGAGCCTCGCGATCGACGACGACGCCTCGACGGCATGGACCGCCGAGGTCAACCCGGCCACCGCTCCGAAGATGGCGGAGGGGCTGCTGATCGATCTGAAGGACAAGCAGAAGGTGGCGGTGCTCGAGCTGATCAGCTCCACGCCGGGCATGACCGTACAGGTCTACGGCGCCAAGGGCGCCACCGCGCCGGCATCGATCACGGATCAGGCGTGGGTTCCCCTCAGCGCTCCCAAGGTCGTCAAGAAGAAGCGCACGCGGCTCGCGCTGCGCGACTCGAAGAGGCAGTTCACCTACATCACGCTGTGGATCAGTCAGGCGCCCACGGGCGCCGTCGGCACCGCGACGGCGCCCGGGCACGTCGCGGTCAACGAAATCGAACTCTTCCCCCCGAAGAGCTAGCCGCGACGCCGGCTCTTGGCCGAGCCGGCGCTGGCGCTGGCGCGTTTGGTGGCGCTCGCGCGTTTGCTCGTCGCGCGTTTGCGCGGGGTGCTCGCGCGGGCACCCCACACCTCGTCGAGGAACGCCGCGATCTCGCCGGTGAGCCGCTCGGGTTGCACGCGCAGCTCGACGAGCGAGTTCGCCTCGAGCAGCTTCGCGTTGGGCATCTCCTTGGCGAGCATGCCCGCGTCGGAGAACGGATGCACGGGGTCGCGCGGGTGACCGAGCACGAGCGTCGGCGTCGTGAACGTGGCACGCTCGCTGCGCGGAGGCGCGATGCGCCCGAAGAACAGGCCCTGCAGCAGCGCGCCCCCGGGCCCGGGCTCCTGGCGCACGAGGTCGAGCACCACGTTGCCGTAGTGCGGCAAGAGGCGGCGGGGAACGGCGCGCGTGGCGCGCGCCAGCAGCTTCATCACGGGCTCGCCGAATGTCAGCGCGACGAGCAACGGCGTGAACGTCATCGCGCTCCACAGCAGGCCGTTGTCGAGCACGGGCATCTCGATCACGAGGCCGCGCAGGCGCTCGGGATGGTGCGCGGCGAGCTCCAGTGCGGCGTTCGCGCCCAGCGAGGTCCCCATCACGGCTGCCTGCTCGATCCCGAGGTGGTCGAGCAACGCGACGACCTGGTCGCCGTAGTTGGTCATCGAATAGCGCCACATGTCGCGCGGACGATCCGAGTGGCCGTGACCGAGCAGATCGAGCGTGATCACGCGGTTGCCGCGCGCGGCCAGGTCTTCGGCCAGCGGGCGGTGCATCTCCTGCGAAAGCAGCAGCCCGTGCAGCAGCACCAGCGGACGCCCTTGCGCGGGAGCGCTGCGGGCCGTGCGTCCGCGTCCGCCACGCGAGCTCAGCCCCGCGGGGCCGCCGCCGAATTCGGTGAAGGCGAGACGCTGCCCCTCGAACTTGAAGAACGGCATGCGCTCACACTACTACGGCGATGCTGGCTGGCTGGCCAAAGCGCTAGCTTTGGATGTGGACTCGATCAGCCAGCCACCTTCAGGAGGAGACCATGGCCAAGCAGCCCCGCATTCTCGCGGGAGAGACAGCCGCGATCACCGGCGCCGCGCGAGGGATCGGACGCGCGACCGCCGAAGCGTTCTTGCGCCACGGCATGCGCGTGGCGATCGGCGACGTCGACCTCGCCACCGCGACGAAGACGGCTGACGAGCTGGGGCCCGCCGCGGTGGCGCTCGAGCTCGACGTGACCGACCGTGCATCCTTCAGCGCGTTCCTCGACGCCGCCGAGGAACAGCTCGGGCCACTGGACGTGCTCGTCAACAACGCCGGCATCATGCAGATAGGGCGCTTCCTCGACGAGGACGATCTGACCGCGCAGCGGATGGTCGACATCAACATCCATGGCGTGATCCTCGGCATGAAGCTCGCGCTGGCGCGGATGATCCCGCGCGACCGCGGCCACATCGTCAACATCTCCTCGCAGGCTGGCAAGTTCGGCGCCCCCGGAGGCGCGACTTACTCGGCGACCAAGCACGCCGTCGTCGGCCTGACCGAGGCGGTGCGCGGCGAGCTGCGGCTGATGGATGCGCACGTCGATCTCAGCTACGTGATGCCGGTCGTCGTCAACACCGAGCTCGGCTCCGGACTCGGCGCGGTGCGCGGGATCGGCAACCTCGAGCCGACCGACGTCGCCGATGCGATCGTCGAGGCGCTGCAGCTCGGCATCGTCGACGTGTGGGTGCCCAAGTCGGTCAAGCGCACGAGCCTGCTGGCGTCGATGCTCCCGCGCGGTCTCGGCGAGGGTCTCAGCCGGGCGATCAAGGCTGACCGTGTGCTCGCGGGCGCAGACGCGAGCATCCGCCACGACTACGAGCTGCGCGCGGCGCACTCCGAGCCGGGCCTCGAGCCGGTGCCGGAGCGCCCGCGGATCACGCGCTCGGCCGGGGACTGACCCGGGCGCAACAGTGCCCGCGGACGCCGCCGCACGCGCCACTGCGCCGGCGGCTCAGCCGCCGGCGAGCTCAGCCGGCGGCGAGCCAGTCGGCGATCAGCGAGCCGATCAGCGGCCCCTGATCCTCCTGCAGGAAGTGGCTCGCGTCCTCGATCGTGCGTGGCTTCGGGCGCCCGATCGACTCGGCGAAGCGCTCGCCTGTGGCCAGCGGCAGCACCGGATCCGAGTCGGCCCACAGCATCAGCGTGGGGCGGCGATCGTCGCGCAGCGCCGCGTGCACACGCTGGCCCGCCTCGGCTCCGGGCGCGTCGGGCGCCTGCGGGATCAACAGCGGGAACGCGCGCGCGCCCGCCTTCGAAGCGGCGTCCGGATAGGGCGCGTCGTAGGCGGCGATCACGGCGTCGCCCGGATCGGTCTTGCACGCACCGCGCACGAGGAAACCGATCGGCAGGTCCTCGGTGCGCGCGACGAAGTCGCGGAACGCGATCCACGCATCGCTCATGCGCTGGTGGCCGGTGAACAGGCCGGTGTCGAGAATCACGAGACGATCGATGCGCTCGCGCTGCTCGACCGCCAAGCGCAGCCCGATCGGGCCGCCCCAGTCGTGCACTACGGCGGTCGCGCCGCGGATGTCGAGATCCTCCAGCAGCGTGCCGGCGAGCTCGCAGTGGCGGTCGTAGGAGTAGAAGTCGATGTCCGTGGGCTTATCCGAGCGTCCGAAGCCGGCGAGATCCGGCGCCACGCAGCGAAAGCCGGCGTCGCGCACTGGCGGGATCACCTTGCGCCACAGAAACGACCACGTGGGCTCGCCGTGGAAGAACAGCACCGGCGCGCCCTCGCCCTCGTCGAGGTGCGCCAGCCGCAGCGCGTCGACCTCCCTGTAGTGCGGGACGAACGGGAAGTCGGGCAGCCCCTCGAGCGCGTCCTCGCGCGTGCGCGTGACCTGCCTCATTGCTCCCCCATCGCGCCCCTAGCATACCGGCGGCCCATCGGTTAGGCTCGTAGCAATGCACACGTTCGCCCTGCAGTTGACGCCGGTGCTCGCGGCGGAGAAGAGCAAGGTTCCGTTCTACATCGCGGGCGGAGTGCTCGTGGCGTGGGCGCTGATCCTGTCGCTCGGGCTGGGGATGCGCAAACCGGACTTTCCCGGCAGCCTCGCCGGCCAGCGCGCGGTCGTCGCGGTCACCGCGGTGCTGGTGCTCGCGGCGCTCTCCACGGCTGTGCTGACGGCCGGCACGCCCGCGAAGGGCGCGGTGGCGCCGACGCACACGCAGGCGCAGGCGCCGATTCCGGTCGTATCCGCGCCGGCCCCCTAGGGCCTCGAGCTGCTCTAGAGCCTCGGGCTGCTCTAGGGGCCCAGGCTGCTCTAGGGCCCGGGCTGCTCTAGGGCCCGGGCTGCTCTAGGGCCCGGGCTGCTCTAGGGCCCTGGTTGCCCTAGGGCCTCGAGCTGCCGCCAGGCGTCCTGATCAGCACGCGTGGGCGTCGCGAGGTGCAGGAGCTGACTGGAAGCCGTTGAGTCCCGATGCTCGTCCTCGACGAGGGCATCGCGGTCGACAGCTCGCGCGCGATCGCCGACTGCGCGCCGGCAAACCCGGCGTAGCTCTGGCGATAGCCAGTGATCGTGGGATTCGCGCGACGCTCCGCGAGAACGTGCTCGGAGCGCCTGTCGGCGTGCGCCGCGGCCCTGCCGAGGGCGAGAGCAAGCAATGCGCTGAACCCCATTGCGCCTAGCACCGCAACAACGACGACGGTCACCTGAAACCACCCCCTTTGCCCTCACTGGGCGGACTCCCACGAAGACCCTCGCATACCATCCGGACGGCGGTCCAGTCTTGGGCTGACGAAGACCTCGCTAACTCCGTAGGTTTCTGCGTCGGGAGAGCGATCTCCTCCACGCCGCATCCGACAACCCGACAGAAGGGAACGCTTGCAATGGACGTCTTGGCCAGGCTCGATCGGGCGCGCGCCGCGATCAATGTGCTCGAGCACCCGTTCTATCAGCGCTGGAGCGCCGGCGAGCTGAGCGCCGGCGAGCTCGACCTGTACGCCGGCGAGTATCGCCACGCGGTGCAGGCGCTGGCGGACGCCTCCGCGCTGAGCGCCGAGTGTGCGCGCGCGCAGGACGCGGAGTCGCTTGCGGCGACGCGGAGTGACGGGCTGCGCCGCCACGCCGAGGAGGAGGCCGCGCACGTGGCGCTGTGGGGGCGGTTCGAGCGGGCCGTGGCGGTGGCGCCGGCGGCGACGCCGGAATCGCGGTCGGCCTGCGCCGGCCTCGAGCAGACGCGTGCGTGCGTGCGTGCGTGGACGGCGGGCGAGAGCCTGCTCGAGCATCTCGCTGTGCTGTATGCGATCGAGGCCAGCCAGCCGGAGATCTCGGCGACGAAGATTCGCGGGCTGACCGAGCACTACGGTTTCACCGCCGAGGGACCCGCAACGGAGTACTTCAGACTTCATCAGCTGCGCGACGTCGCGCACGCGCGCGAGGCGGCGGAGCTGATCGCACTGTTGATGGCGGACAGCGAGGACGCGGCCGCGGAGGCGACGCGGATGCTGGCCCGTGCGAGCGACGCGCTGCGCGGCAACTGGCTGCTGCTCGACGGGGTCGAAGCTGCGACCTAATTGTAGAACCTGAGCAGGTTGTTCATCCGGGCGGCGATAGCGCTCGGGCCGACAGCCGCCATGCGAACAGCACGGCGGCCACGGAGGTTGCGAGGTTGAGACTCGAGACGCCGGCGCGCATGGGGATGCTCACGCGTGCGTCGGCGCTCTCGAGCAGCTCGCCACTGAGGCCTTGCCGCTCCGTGCCAAATGCCAGCACCGCGCGTGCTGGTAGCCGGGAGGGCTCGAGCGGCTCGCCATCGGGGTCCAGCGCTAGCAATGGCCGCTTGCTCTCGCGCAGCAGCGCGAGTCGATCGAGGCGTGCGACGGGCACCGCGAAGTGCAGGCCGGCGGCGCCGCGCAGCGCGTCGGGATGCCACGGGTCGTGGCTGCCGCTGGCGAGCACGCCAGCGGCGTCGGCCGCGGCGGCAACGCGCACGCACGCGCCCACGTTGCCGAGGTCGCGGGGATTCTCGAGCACGACGACGGGCGCCGCACACGCGTCGTGGAGCACGGCGCGAGCATCGACCGAGGGCCGCACGGCGAGCGCCATCACGCCCGTCGAAGGCGTCAGCGGCGCGAGGCGCTCGAACACCGCCGGCTCGACCTCGCGCACGAGCGCACTCGCTCGCTCGCTGAGGTCGGGCGCGAGCTCAGCGATCAGGCGCTCGAGCTCGGCGGCGTCGCGTGTGACAGCCTCGAGTACCTCGGCGCCGAAGCGCAGCGCGTGCTTGAGCGGGTGCAGCCCTTCGAGCACGGCCAGCGCTGGGTCGCGGCGCGCGCGGCCGAACTTCGGGATCAGCGATCCATCCTGCACTCGGCGATAATGGCAGCACGGATGAAGCTCGAGGGCATCCACCACATCAGCGCGATCACGGGTGACGCCGCCGCGAACGTCGAGTTCTACACGGGCGTGCTCGGCCTGCGGATGGTCAAGCGCACGGTCAACCAGGACGAACCGAACATGTATCACCTGTTCTACGGCGACGAGCAAGGCTCGCCGGGGATGGACCTGACGTTCTTCGAGTACCCGGGCGCGGCGCGCGGGATCGCGGGTGCGGGCATGGTTCACCGGATCGTGTGGCGGGTCGCTTCGCGCGCGGCGCTGGAGTTCTGGCGCGAGCGTCTGACCCGAAGCGGGGTCGACGCAGAGCTGACCGAGGACAGCCTTCTGTTCGGAGATCCCGAGGGCCTCGAACACGAGCTTGTCGTGAGCGCCGCCGAGGACGAGCCGCTGAGCGCCAAGTCCCCGGAGATCCCGGCGGAACACGCGCTGCAGGGGTTCGAGGGCGTGCGTGCCTACAGCAACGCTCCGTTTCGCAGCGAGCGATTGCTCGGCGAGGCGATGGGCTTCGAGCGAGGAGCGGGGGAGCACTGGCACGTGCGTGGTGAGCGCAGGGGCGGCTTCTACGCTTATGACCCGGCGCCGCCGGAGATCAACCGCACGCAGGGCGCCGGTACGGTGCACCACGTCGCGTTCGCCGCGGTGATGGAGGACCTCGAGGCGTGGCGCATGCGCGTGGCCGAGGCGGGCGCCCGCCCGACGCCCCTGATCGATCGCTTCTACTTCAAGTCGGTGTACTTCCTCGAGCCGAGCGGCGTGCTGTTCGAGCTCGCGACGATCGGGCCGGGTTTCGCGGTGGACGAGGATCAGCGCCACCTCGGTGAGGGTCTGTCACTGCCGCCGCCGTTGGCGGGCATGCGCGAGCAACTGGAACGCACGCTCAGCCCACTGCCGTATCCGCCCGCGTGGCGCACCGCCGCCGCCGCGGATTGAGCACGGCCGCACGGTTTTCGGGAGCACCCGGAGACAGCCCAGGCTAAGCCGCGGCGTCGCCGACTAGACGCGTGCGCGGCGAGCGGCGCGCGAGCACCGCGCCCCAGTCGGCGTCTTCGATGCGCCCCGGATGCGTCTGCTCGATGAACTCGCGCAGAACGCGCGCGAGCCCGCGCGGATCTTCCAGGTGCGGGAAGTGCGCGGCGCCGGGCAGCGTTCTGAAGTAGCTGTGCGGGATCGCCTGATGCGCACGCGCGCCGTGGGCCAGCGGGATCGTGTGGTCTCGCTCACCCCACACGATCAGCGTCGGCATCGTCTCGAGCAGGTACAGGCGGTCGGTGGCGCTGACGCGCTGCCCGCGCGCGTCGATCACGGAGCGCAGAGTTGTCAGAAACGCCTGGCGCGCATCCGCGTTCTCGAGCGGCCTGAGCGCTCGCGCGATCGCCTGTAGATGCACGCCGCCAGCGAGCGAGCGGTCGCGCATGCGCCGCCCGGCGCCGGCGAGCGCCGTCAGCAGGCGCGGCTGGATCGTAAGTGACAGCAGGCCAGAGACGCCCGGCAGCGCAGCGCTGCGCAGCATCGGGCTGACCTCGCGACCGAG
>JASLHP010000192.1 GCA_030149625.1 Solirubrobacteraceae bacterium | reverse complement strand
AATCCGCTGAGCCGCGCGGTAATCCGCTGAGCCGCGGCGGATAATCCGTCGGCTATCGAGAAACCGCCCACCCCCACCCCGCCTTCGCCGCGCCGCTCGCCGTCATCCGGGCAGGCGCGGCCAGAATCGCAACCGCTCACGGAATCGCAACCGCCCGCGGGATCGCCGTCGCCCGCGGACACGCCCTTGGCGCGGGGCGGCCACGGCCTGCTCGCGAAGGCCGCCACGCGGATCGCGCCCGAGGAGAACCCCTCGGGCGTCGTCTACGGCGTCATCGTCATCGGCGCGCTGCTCGCAGCCGAGAGCGGGCGCCACGAGAGCTACCTCGACACGATCGCCTCGGCCGCGATCGCCGCCGCGCTCTACTGGCTCGCGCACGCCTACGCGGACCTGCTCGGGGAACGCCTTGCCCAACACGGGCGCCTGACGGCACGAGCCCTGGGACGCGCGCTCGCCCACGACCTGGCGATCGTCCGCGGCGCCGCGCTGCCGCTGGGAGTGCTGGCGCTCGCGTGGGTCGCCGGCGCAGCGCAACAGAACGCCGTCACCGCGGCGCTCTGGAGCGCGATCGTGAGCCTCGTCGCGTTCGAGCTGATCGCCGGCATCCGCTCGCGCGCAAGCCCACGTGAGCTCGCGCTAGACGGTGCCGTCGGCGCCGCGATGGGCATCGCGATCCTCGCGCTGAAGATCGTCCTGCACTGATCGCACGACGTGCTCTGCTCCGGTCACGCGGTGCGCGCAGGCAGCTCGTGAGCCGCGACCATACGGTCAGCTGTAGACAAAAAATTTCTGACATGAGATGATCTCTATAGCCAAACACATGACAGCAGTTCGCAGGTTCGAAAGATCGTTTGAAGGAGAGGGGAGCATGGGATCCGGACGTAAGACGTCGGCGTCCGCTCGCGCGGACCGAGGGACCAAGGGCGCGAGCAGAGCCAAGAGCTCGGCGCGAATCTCTTCAGCCCGGGTGACGCCGCTCTACAAGCGGCTGCCACACGGGCCACATCGACTCGAGCGCGGCGAGGTCATCCTCAACCAGCGCGCGCGTATCCACGGTGCGATGGTCGAGGCGGTCGCACGCAGCGGCTACGAGGGAACCAGCGTCAAGCAGGTGATCGGCCTCGCGGGCGTCTCGCGCCGCTCCTTCTACGAGCAGTTCGCCAACAAGGAGGAGTGCTTTCTCGTCACGTTCGACCTGATCGCGCGACGTGAGCTGGAGCACGCCAAGCGCGCCTACCTCGCCGCCAGCGGCACGCTTGCGGCTCGCGTCGACGCCGCTTTCGCGCAGTTCGCGCAGACGATCGAGGACGATCGCAACGCGATCATCCTCGCTGCACTCGAGGCGCAGCGCGCGGGACCCGCCGGCGTCCTGCGGCTGCGCAAGGCCACGAGCGCCTGCGAGCAGATGCTCGCGCGCGGCTTCACCGAGTCGCCCGACGCGGTCTCGCTGCCGCTGCCGATCGTCCGCGGCATCGTCGGCGGGCTGCACGGCACCGTCTGTGCCTACCTGCGCCGCTCGCCGACGGATGCGATCGGACGCGCCGAGCTCACCGAGGAGCTGCTGCGCTGGACGCTGATGTTCCAGACCCCAGCCGCACAGAACATGTCCGCGCGCATGGCGGCCGGCGTCGCCGCGCGCATGCGCGAGATCTCCTCGGCCTGTGGTCATCGACTCGGCGGCGCCGAAGAGCCGAGTCGCGACGAGCGCACGCGGTTGCTGCAGGGTATCCTGCGCCTGGTCACGCGCGATGACTATCGCACGCTGAGCGCGCCCCAGATCGCGGACGAAGCGAACGTCTCGATCGACGTGTTCTGCGAGCAGTTCACCGACAAGGAGGACTGCTTTCTGTCAGCCATCGACATGATCGGCGACGAGCTGCTCGCGATCGCCGCCGATCCCGACCTCGTCTCCAGCGGCTGGGCGCAAGCAGTCCGCCGAGTCCTCGCCGAGCTGATGCGCTATCTGGCTGAGCATCCGCTCCACGCCCGTACGATCGCCCAGGAGGCGTTCTTCGCCGGCAGCGAGGCCATGGAGCGGACGCTCGAGCTGTCGCAGAGCATCGCCACGCTGCTCACCGAGGGCGCGCCGGGCGATGCTCAGGGGGGCTACACGACGGACGCCGTCGCCGGCGCGATCTGGCACACGATCCGCTGCCAAGTCGCCGGCGGGCGCATCGAGCTGCTGCCGGCGCTCTCCGACCATCTCGCGTATGTCGCGCTCACGCCGTACCTCGGCGCCGAGAACGCCGTCGAGATCGTCACCGAGGAGCGTCGCCCAGCAAGCGCGACTAACGACGCCGACGAGTCACGCGTTCTGCAAAGTACGTGATCACGATCCCCACGAGCAGCGAGATCACGATCACCACGATCAGCGGCGCCCGGCCGGAGCCAAACGCCCAGTGGACCTCAACCTCGTCGAGGTTGAGCAGCGCGAACACGATCGCGAGCGCCGTCAGCAGGAACAGCGCGCTGGCGCGCGCCATCTCGCCGTTCGCGCGGCGCTTGCCGTCACGCGTACGCTGACGGTCCTGCGCCGGCTTCTGTGCGGAGGGAGCGGACATCGCGTCTGCGTTGATCGTAGCGCCTCGCCACCGGGATGTTGCCGCGCGAGGGAAGCGCAGGCCTGACGGCGAATACCATGGACGCGATGAAGCGACACGTGACAGCACTGCTCGCGCTGCTCGGCCTCGGCGCCGTCGTGCTCGCCGGCTGCGGCAGCTCGCAGACCAAGACCGTGACCATCTCCAGCGCGCCGGTCGTGACCAGCAGCACGCCGACGACCACGACGAGCACCCGCACCACAACCGCGACCGCGCCCTCGAGCAGCACGCCATCCACCACCGGCACCG
>JASLHP010000120.1 GCA_030149625.1 Solirubrobacteraceae bacterium | reverse complement strand
CTCGGCAACGGCAAACCGGTGGTGCAGATGGCGCTCGTGGCAAAGCTGAGCGTGGCGCTGCTCGCCGTGCTGCTCGTGCTCAAGCCGCTCGTGACCGCGGCGTGCCTGGGCAGCGGCGCGCCAGGCGGGCTGTTCACGCCGTAGGCGAGCGACAGCACGCCCAACGCCGTGAACACGACGATCGGCGCGGCCAACCGCGCCCAGCCCGCTGGCCGCAGCACGTGCGCGCGCTGGATCAGACGGATCCAGCCGACCGCCGCGAGGCCCGCGATCGGCCCCACGATCACCGCCCACACCAGCTGCGCGCCCTGCACCGGGTATGTCGGGATCTTGTACGTCGGGCCCGTCGGCAGCACGATCCACGCCACGGCGCTCGCCACCAGTGAGGTCGCGAGCGCCGGCAGCACGAGCGGCAGCGTCAGCGCGCCAAGCAGCACCTCCAGCGCGAACAGCGCGCCGCCCAGCGGCACGTTGTACACCGCGGCCATGCCAGCGCCCGCGCCGCATGCCACGAGCAGCCGTCGCTGCCACTCCGGCAGCTTCGCCCAGTCGCAGAGCGCGCTCGCCACCGCCGCGCCCGTCTGCTGCGGCGCCGCCTCGCGTCCCAGCGACGCGCCCAGTGCGACGATCACGATCGAGTGCACCGCGCGCGCGATGCTCGCCCAGAAGGGCACGCGCGCGCCGCGCAGCCACAGCGCCTCGGAGACCTCACCGGGGCTGTGACGCGCCAGCAGCATCGCGCCCGCGCCCGCGACCGCGCCGCCGAGCGCCAGCACCAGCACGCGGCGCGCCGCGGAAGCGCGTTCGACGCCGTCCAGAAAATCGCCCGAGTGATACGACCACGCCAGGTGCTGCACGGCGCGGAGCAGCTCGATCAGCGCCGCGCCGCCCAAGCCCGCGCCGATTCCGACGCCAATCACCAGCACCCAGAACCGAACGCCGTACGAGGCCACGATCCCGCGGCCCGGCACGTTCGGTTGAGGCATCGGCTCGAGCATGCGCGCATCAGTCTGACGTCGCCCGATGCCTCACTCCAAACTGGCCAGACAGCCAGTATCATCGCGCTGACCATACGGCGGGCGAACCTTGGAGGCTTGAAAATGGCGACGATCGGGCGCGACATCGAGGCTGTGGAACTCACCGAGGAGGAGCTGTGGACCGACGGGCCGCCGTACGAGATGTTCAAGGAGATGCGCGGCAAGTGCCCGATCCATTGGACCGAGAGCTTTGAACTGTTCCCCGAGGAGGCCGGCTTCTGGTCGGTGACGACCGCCGATGACATCCACACGGTCAGCCGTGACTGGCAGACGTATTCCTCCGAACTCGGCGGCGTTCTGGTGGCCGCCGCGGGCTTCCCGATCGAGCTCGCCCGGGCGATGTTCATCGGCATGGACCCGCCCAAGCACGATCGCTTGAAGGCGCTGTTCCAGGCCGGTTTCACGCCGCGGCGCATCGCCGCGCACGAGGACGCGATCCGCGAGATCGCCGTCAAGGTGCTCGATCGCCTCGACGGACGCGAGAGCTGCGACCTCGTCAGCGACGTCGCGCAGCCGGTCGTCTCGCGCGTGATCGGCAGCTTCATGGGCATTGACGAGCAGGACGACGCGATCTGGGCGCGGTTGATGAACTCGACGCTCGGAGCCGCGGACCCGGATCTGAACCCGGACGGCTTCGAGGGCGCGGTCGAGAAAGACCTGCCGGAGATCTTCGAGCGCTGCCGCCAGCTGATCGCGGCGCGCCGCGAGAACCCGACCGAGGACCTCACGAGCGTGCTCGTGCACGCTGAGGTCGACGGCGAGAAGCTGGAGGAACACGAGATCGTGATGGGCTTCTTCCTGCTGATGGCGGCCGGCAACGACAGCACCAAGGCGACCTACTGCAGCGGTATGCGGGCGCTGATGGAAGACCGCGAGCAGATGCAGCTGCTGCTCGACGATCCGTCGCTGATTCCCGACGCGGTCGAGGAGTCGCTGCGCATGTTCCCAGCGTTCGCGCACTTCCGCCGCACCGCCACCCGCGACACCGAGCTGCACGGGCAGAAGATCCGCGAGGGCGAGAAGGTCGTCATGTGGTACGTCTCCTCCAACCGCGACGAGACGCGCTTTGAGGACCCAGACCGCTTCGACCTGCGTCGCAAAGCCGAGCACCAGGCGTTCGGCGCCGGCGGCCGGCACTTCTGCCTGGGCACGGCGCTGGCGCGCCTAGAGCTGAAGGTGATGCTCGAGGAGACACTCAAGCGCTACCCGACGATCGCGCTCGACGGCCGGCCGGCAGCCGTCGAATCGCTGTTCATCAATCAGCTGAAGACGCTGCCCGTGCGCCTCGCGTCGTAGCACGCGTGTGCCGGCGTTCCGCGCAGCGTTGATGGGGTGCGTCGCTGTGTGGACTCAGTTGTCAGCAGCGCGTGAGTTTCCGCGAGATTGTTTCTAATTAGCGGGACTGGCCGTTTGTATGAATTCATTTTATTAAATGGATTCACCGGGGATAACGACACGATGAAGTGCTCGGCAAACGGTTTCGAGGAGGTATAGCCATGCATGCATCGTGGATGTGGAGGAGCGCGCTGCTGCGCAGGAAGGTGGCGACGGTCGCCGTCGCACTCTGTGCTGTCCCGGTGGTCCTGTCGGTTCCGGCGGGGGCGCAGGCGGCGGTCGGTCCCCTCGTCGCGCAGCCTGCGGTGTCGGTGTCGCCGCTCGCGTCCGGCGAAGTCGAAGAAGTGCTCGAAAGCGTCCCTTTGCGAGACCTTCCAGCTGCGCGATTGAGTGAAACGCTCGCGCAGCTGCCCGGTCTCAGCGCCTTGCCGGAAGGCTCGTTGCGGGCGGGATTGCAGAACGTGATCGAGCAGCTTGCGGGCAACGGCGACACCCTCGGGCAACTGCTCGGCTCGGGCGAACTGGCTTCGAAACTGCGCTCGCAACTGCTCAGCCTGCTGACGCTCGAAGAGCTGAACGACCTCCCCGCGCTGCTCGAAGGCAAGAGCCTGTCGAGTGTTCTCGAAGGCGCGCTCGGCTCGGTCGGCGCGAGTCAGCTGCTGGCGAAGCTGCTCGGCTCCGCGGGCGAACCGGGCGAACCGGAGCAGTTGATCGAAGAGGTGCTCGGGGCGTCGAACCCGGAAAGCCTGCGGACACTGCTCGGATCGACGCTGGCCGGTGAGCCGTTCACCACGGGCACGGTCGAAGAAGTGGCGCAATCGGCGGGCACGACCGCCGAAGGCCTCGCGTCGGAGTTCGGCACGACCAGCTCGCAACTGCCGGCAGCCGCGATGGCGCTGACGGCGCCACTGTCCGACGGCAAGACGCTGGGCGTGCTCGACGGGCTCGACGGGCTCGACCTCGGCCTGCTGGGCCCCGCGCAGGAAGGCCCCGCGGGCGGCGGGTCCGGAGGTTCGGGCGCGGGCGGGCCCGGAGGTTCGGGCGGCGGTGCGTCCGGCGGCAACGACTCAGGGTCGGCCGGCGGCGCCGGTGGCTCGGGTGGCGCCGGCGGCGGCCCCTCGACACCCGGCGGCGTGACGCTCGTCGTCGACGAGCCGGCTGCTCAGGGCTCGACGGCGCATGGCGGCGCCGCTGCCACGGCCGCGAAGGTCGCGATCCTCAAGCGCATGGTGCGGCGCGGCGTCGTCACGCTGGTCGTGCGGGTACCAGCCGCGGGACGCCTGACGATCGCGGGCAAGGGCGTGCGCTCGGTGAGCAGGCAGACAGACAAGGCCGAGCGGCTCACGGTACGCGTGACCCTGACGAAGGCCGCGGCGGCATCGCTGCGCAGACACCACAGGAGCGCCCGCTTGACGCTCGACGCGCGCTTTGCGAGCGTCGGCGGGCCGGCCTCGACGGCGAGCACGGCGGTGACGCTCGGCTGAAACGACGTCGCCACTAGAACAGACGTCCAGCCGGCGTAGTGCGGTGCTCAAGGCGATCGGGTGCCGCACTACCTTGGCTGGAGACATAGTGCTATAGAACTATTTGAGATCGCCGAAGATGTGAGAGCGGGATACCGCCACCAAGCATTGGAGGAGCAGATGGGCTTTTTCTACATCAGCGACGACGTGTCGGTCGATGGCTGGGAGCACTCCGAGGAGCTCGCGATGTTCGTCGCCGGCGGCGACATCGACTTCGACGCGAGTCCGAAGCTCAGGGAGTGCCTCGCCGATCGCATCCACGCCGGCGCGAGACGGCTCGTGGTCGACCTCTCGAAGGTGACGTTCATCGACTCGACCGCCATCGGTGTGCTCGTGGGCGCGGTCATGCGCCTGCACGAAGAGGGCGGCGGCACCCTCGCCGTCGTGTGTGCAGAAGAGAACAGACGGGTCACGCGAATCTTCGAGATCGCCGGCGTCGACAGCCTGATCGCGTTGCATCACTCGCGCGAGGAGGCCCTGCTGGAGCTCAGTAGCGCGGCGTGACGTGCGCGCGACGCTCGAACAAGCCGGCCCCACAGTCCGCAGCGAGATGCGCCTGCAGGCGCGTCCTTCGGAGCTCGCGCGCGCTCGCGAGTACGCTCGCGAGGCGACCGCCGCGTTCGGTCTCGACGCGGAGTGCCGCGAGGACGTGGTGTGCGCGTTCAACGAGGCGGTCACCAACGCGATCAGGCACGGGCGCCCCGACGAGCACGGCCGCATCCACCTGCGCGTGCTCGACGACGGCGAGCGCCTGACGCTCGCGGTGCGCGACTACGGCACGTTCGCCGCGCCGCGCGCCGGCGCCGCGCCGCGCACGGATGGCGGCAGAGGCTTTCCCCTGATGGTCGCCCTGATGGACACCGTCGAGCTGTGCGTCGAGCCCGCGGGCACGACCGTACGTCTGTCCAAGGCGCGCGCGTGAGCTCGCGCCCGCATTTCGGAGCGCGGTGAGCGCCGTGGCGGCCAGGCGCCTCGTGCGCGTGTGGGCCGCCGCGACCGCGACGCTCGTATGCGCGCTTGCGCTGCTCGCCGGCGGCGCTCCCGCGCGCGCCCAGGGGCTGAACGTGACGCTGCCGAGCGTGGCCGTCACGCTGCCGCGTGTCGATGTGGCGCTGCCCGCGATCGGCGTGTCGCCGCCGCGCCCGTCGAGCAGTGGCGGACAGGCTGCGGGCATCTCGCTTCCTAGCATCGGCGTCACCGTGCCGAGCGTCGGCGTGACGGTGCCGAGCGTCGGCGTGAGCCTCCCCGGCGTGAGCGTCAAAACGCCCGAAGTGAGCGTCGCGACGCCGGAAGTAAAGGTGACCACGCCTGAAGTTGCGGTTTCGACGCCGGGCTCGGCCGGCAGCGGCTCGGAAACGCCGAGCGGCGGTTCCACGGGCAGCGGCGCCGGCGGGTCATCCGGCGGGGGCTCATCTGGCGGCGGCTCGTCGGGCGGCGAATCCTCGGGCGGCTCCTCGGGCGGCGGCGCGTCCGGAGGAGGGTCGG
>JASLHP010000103.1 GCA_030149625.1 Solirubrobacteraceae bacterium | reverse complement strand
TGAAGCTCTGCGTCTCCAGCGGGCACACGCGCCTGCTCGTCACCGAGGAGGAAGATCGCGACCGGATCCGCGGCCTCGTGCACGTCTCCGAGCTGGTCCGCCAGCTGATGGAGGAGGGGCCGAGCACGCCGCTCGAGCCGGTCGTGCACGACGCGCTGATCGTGCCGGAGACGAAGCCCTTGGACGACCTGCTCGCCGACTTGCAGCGCCAGCGAACGTCGCTCGCGGTAGTGGTCGACGAGTACGGCAGGGTCGTGGGCGTGGTCAGCGTCGAGGACATAATCGAGGAGGTCGTCGGTGAGATCGCCGACGAGACCGACCCGGCGGCGGGGGAGATTCGGCGACTGGCAGATGGCGATTGGTTCGTGCGCGGGCACGTGGCGATCACTGATCTGGCCGACTACGGTCTGCACCTGCCGGTCGACAGCGATGCCTACAACTCGATCGGCGGACTCGTGTTCGCCGAGCTCGGTCGCCTGCCGAAGCGCGGCGACACAGTCGCCGCGAACGGTTTCTCGATCCGGGTGGAGTCGGTGCGCGACAACCGCATCGAGGCCGTGCGCATCCGCGAGCGACGCCTCGTGCCACGCGAGGGACGCGTCTCCGAGGACTGAAGCGGGCGGACCGGGACGAACATCCCGCCGAGGGCTGGTCGCGGACCTCGGGCCAGCGGGCTGTCGCTTAAACACGTCCGGCCCGCGGGGGGAGCGGACCGGATCGTGCGCACTGGGAGGAGGCGGGTGTGCGATGCGACGATTGACGTCGCGTATACCAGTATCGCGATGTTGATCAACGACAGCTAAAAGTCTCACGCCACATCGGTTAAATATTCGCTGAGGTCGCGGAATCGTTCGCGAAGCCGCGGGCGCGCCCGATATGCGGCGCCGGGTGCGCCTCAGTAGGCGTGGATTCCGCGTCCGCTCTTGCGCCCCAGGGCGCCTTCGGCGACGAGCTGCTCGACACGCGCCGGCACCGTCTCGCCGATCGTCTCGCCGATCGCCTTGGATACGTCGAGGCCGACGAGGTCGAGCAGCGCGAGCGGGCCCATGGGGTGGCCGGCGCCGAGCTTCATGCAGGTGTCGACGTCAGCCGGGTCCATGCCTGTCTGTTCGACGAGACGCACCGCGCTGAACAGGTACGGGAACAGCAGCCGATTGACGACGAAGCCGGGCACGTCGGGAACCTCGACCGGGGTCTTCTCGAGTTTCTCACACAGCTCGAGCGCGCGCGCGCGGGTGCGCTCGCTGGCGCTCGTCGGGAAGATCAGCTCGACGAGCTCCATCCGCGTAACCGGGTTGAAGACGTGCAGCCCGACGAAGTTCTGTGGCCGGCTGCTCTCTTGCGCGAGACGCTCGATCGACAGCGACGAGGTGGTGGTCGCGAGGATCGCGTCCGGATCGAGAGCCGCGTTCAACTCCGTGAGCAGGGCGGCCTTGGCGTCGTGCTCCTCGATCACGGCCTCGACGACGAACGTGGCCTGCTCGAGCGCAGCGATGTCGGTGACGATTTCGACGTGCTCGGGGTCGACCTCCGCCTCGAGTCTGCTCAGGGTCTTCTCGACGGTCGCGCGTGCGCGACCGGCCGAAGTCTCCGACCGGGCCAGCAGCAGCACGGGGCCATGATGGGCGGCTGTGGCCGCCAGACCGCAGGCGATGGCGCCGCTGCCGGCTATCGCGAGGCGTTTGCTCACGGTTCTCCTTTGCGCTTTTCAGGGGCGGACACGCCCTGGCTGACTGACCAGTCAATCGGTAGGCGCGGTAGAATTGGGGGTGCAGGACCCGGGCATCTTATTCAGGCGCGGCTTGCTAGCGGGAGCGCCGTGGCGAACACTCCTTAGGAGGACTGCAGACATGAGGCAACCAGAGGGCCGCGAAGTCGTGATCGTCGAGGCCGTGCGCACGCCGATCGGCCGCGGACACAAGGAAAAGGGCTACTACAAGGACACCCACCCGAACGAGCTTCTCGGCGCCGTCTACACCGAGACGATCAAGCGCGCGGGCATCGACGCGGCGCAGGTCGAAGACGTGATCGCGGGCTGCGTGTCGCAGTTCGGCGAGCAGGGCCTGAACGTCGCGCGCAACGCCTGGCTGCAGGAGGGCCTGCCGATCGAGACACCGGGGACGACCGTCGATCGCCAGTGCGGCTCCGCCCAGCAGGCCGTCAACTTCGCCGCCGGCCTGATCGCTGCCGGCGTGCACGACGCGATGATCGGCTCGGGCGTCGAGCACATGGGCCACCTGCCGTTCTCCGCGGTGGCGCAGACGCAGGGCGAGTTCGGCATGGCGTTCCCGCCGGAGCTGCTGGCCAAGCACAACATCGTCGGTCAAGGACTGGGCGCCGAGATGATCGCCGACCAGTGGGAGATCCCTCGCTCGGAGCTGGACGAGCTGGCAGTGCGCTCGCACCGCCTCGCCCACCAGGCGACGGAGGAGGGCCGCTTCGAGCGCGAGATCGTGCCGATGACGGTCGGCGGCGACACCTACGTGACCGACCAGGGCATTCGCCCCGAAACGAGCCTCGAGGCGCTCTCGCAGCTGAAGCCGGCGTTCAAGGAGGACGGCAAGATCACGGCGGGCAACGCGTCGCAGATCTCAGACGGCGCAGCCGCGGTACTGCTGATGTCGGCGGAGAAGGCCAAGCAGCTCGGCCTGAGGCCGCGCGCGCGGATCGTCGACCAGACGACCGTCGGCTGCGACCCGGTGAAAATGCTGGAGGGCCCGATCCCCGCGACGCGCAAGATCCTCGAGCGCAACGGCATGCGGATCGGCGACATCGACCTGATCGAGATCAACGAGGCGTTCGCGCCCGTCGTCGCCGCGTGGCGGCGCGAGCTCTCGCCCGACATGGATCGCGTGAACGTCAACGGCGGCGCGATGGCGCTCGGCCACCCGCTCGGCTCGACCGGCGCGCGGCTGATCACGACGCTCCTGCACGAGCTCGAGCGCTCCGACAAGGAGATCGGTTTCGTGACGATGTGCTGTGGCGGCGGGCTCGGGACGGGCACGCTGATCCAGCGCGTCTGACGTGCGATAGCCGGCGCGAGGCTGCGTCCTCGATCGCTTGTGTGCGGAGCACACGGCGCTCACTGCGTCCTTGCCTCGCTTGGCTCTCGCACGTCAGACGGGTGATGGCGCTGACAAGCGTCTCCGAAGGGTTCAGGGCCGGCCTTCGGGCCGGCCTCGCTGGTTCGCGGGGTGGCTCGGATGGCGGGCACCGCGGTCCGAATGCGCGCGAGCCTCGGCTCGTCGGCCGTGAGCGTGAACAGCCGCTCGTCGGGGCGACGGTGTCTCCTCTTGTACCAGGACTCGATGAGCGCGGGCGGCAGGAGGAACAGCGATCCGACGATTACGCGTCCCGTGATGCTGTGCGCGTGCGGATCCATCCAGGCGACGACCCTATGAGCGCGGCGATCTTGGTGTAGCGCTTGGGCGCGTATCGGGGCCCGCTGCCGAACAGCAGCCGCCGCAGCCGCGATCCGCACGTGGGCTGAGTCTCTGCGAATGGGTCGACCGTCGGTGGCATGAGCGGGAGCGCGCGACGGTATCGCCCGACCCGGAAAAGATAGATGCAACCCGGCGCCGCGGGCCGTCAGTCGCTTGGCCCACTCCCCGTCCAGTCGACCGCGACGGGGGCCAGCGCGAGCAGCGCCGTCCACGTGGCCGCTTCGACCACGCCGGTCGCGGCGATCGCGTGCGCGGTCTGGAACGCCTCGACGTTGGCGAGCGTCTGTGCGCCGAACAGGCCGGTCGTTTCCTGGGTGGCGATCGCGCTGGCGAGATGCTCCTGCATCCACAGCACGTCGTCGCCCTTGTTGCCCTTGCTCAATTCGGGATAGCCGGTGTTGGGCGTGACGCTGGTGAGCGGCGTCAGCGGCGCGGCGAGCGTGGCCCAGTCGCTCGAACCGCTTTCCTGCCAGTCCCAGAACGACACGCCGGGCGAGCCGTAGTCGACGGCCTCGGCGCGGAAGCGCAGCAGTTCGGCGGCCGACACGCCGCCGTATGTCTGCCCGAGCGGGAAGATCGGGCGGCCGTAGATGCGGTTGGCGATGTACGTGTTGGCGTAGACCGTGTCGACCGACTGGCCGATGTCTTTCCAGTACATCTGCGGCGCGTTGTACTGCGCGCCCCCGGGGCCGAGGAACACCGAATAGGGAAAGGAGGGGTGATCGTAGACGTACGGGAACGACGCGAGCCCAAGCGGGTACTCGGCTCCGATCTTCGCACGCAGGTCGTCGATGTAGGTCTGCGCGGCTGCATAGTGGCCTTCGTACTGGCCCTCCGCGTCGATCACCAGGCAGTCGGCGCCGTCGGCGACCGCGTCCGCGCCGAGCGCCGCCTCGCCGACAGGTTCGCTGCCGTAGACGAATTGCCAGGCGCACACTTTGAGCCCGTTGGCGTGAAGTTCCGCGACCAGCTGCGGAGAGAACTGGCTCCAATAGTTGGTGGAGCCGTCGGAGCTCTTGACGAACAGCGTCGTCACGCCCGCCGCGTGTGCCTGCGCGGCGATCGCGGCGATCGAGCCGCCGTCGGATTTGCTCAGATACCAGATCCACATGCCCTGGCCTTCGAATGGGCTCGCGCCGACCGCGCCGCTGGCGACTGGCGGCTGGACTTTGGGGGCCGGCGGCGGATGCAGCGCGTGATCGTAAACGTATATAGGGCCGTAGGAGCTCGTGTAACGCTTGCCGCTCAGCAGGATCATGAGGTGCCCCGAGTGGGCGTTCTTGGGCACGGTCACGAGCAGGCCGGCGCTCGGCTTGCCGGGGATCGCGTAGCGCAGGTGAGCCGCAGGCTGCGTCGCCAGCGAGACGCTCGAGATGTGGGCGCCGGGCGCTCTCGGGAACGCGACGAGCATGCCGGGGGCGAGCCCTACGCCGCCGAGCAGCAGCTCGCCGCGCGCGGACACCTGGTGAGGGTTGCCGCTGCAGTGCGCGGCGGGCACACAGGCGACGCTCTGGATGCGCACGCTCGTGACATGCGGCGAGGAGGCCTGCGTCTTGGTCGTGGTGCTCGCGCCGCCGCCCTTGCTCGTCGTCGTGCCGCTGGCGGCCTGCGTACCACCCGGGTTCGCTGCCGTGGCGGGCAGCGGAGTGCAAGCGAGCACGCACAGCAGCGCCGCGACGGCGATGACGGCGGTGAGCCTCACTCCGTGCGTGACACTTCGCAATCGCTTGTGCGCGCCTGTGCTCGCCAAGACCTCAAGACTCCTTCGAGCGGAACCACCCACCGGTCGGGTGGGTACGAGCCTGCGTCCGACCGG
>JASLHP010000003.1 GCA_030149625.1 Solirubrobacteraceae bacterium | reverse complement strand
CGGGACCGTCTCGCCTTCCGCCGCTCGTACCTCCGCGAGCATCCGCGCGGGCGCGTCGTCGCCGTCGAGCTCGCGAAGTTCGGCCACGTACTCGGGCACCTCCATCCACTCCGCGGCCAGCGCCCCGTCCACCTCGAGGTGGAACTGCACGCCGTACGCGGCTTCGACCGCGAACGCCTGCTGCTCGTAGCGCTCCGAGCGTGCGAGGCGCACCGCGCCGTCCGGGAGCGCGTAGGTGTCCCCGTGCCACTGCAGCGTGCGGAAGCGCGCCGGCGCCCCAGCGAACACGGGGTCCGCGCCTGCGGCGGCGGTCAGCTCGACATCCATCACGCCCAGCTCGGACTCCGGACCCGGCCGGACCTCGGCCCCGAGGGCAGCCGCCAGAACCTGTGCGCCGAGGCAGACGCCCCAGTAAGGGACCCCGCTCGCGACAGCCTCGGCCACCAGCCGCTTCTCGGCGGCGAGCCACGGATGCGCGTCGTCTTCGTAGGCGCCCATCGCGCCACCCATCGCGACGATCGCCGAGAAGCCGCGCCACGCCGGCAGCGGCTCGTCGGGCACGACGACGCGCGCGAACCTCACCCCGCGCTCGCGCAGCACGTCCTCGTAGACGCCCGGTGGCTCGCAGCCGGCATGCTGCAGGACGAGCAGATCGCTCATCGCGGGTTCCGGGGGAGCGCGTCGCGCTCGATCGCCTCGGGCACGATCAGCTCGAGCAGCAGCGCGTCGTTCCAGCCGCCCTCAGGGTTGCGTTCGTAGGCGCGCATCACACCCGTGCGCTCGAAGCCGAGTGCTTCGTAGGCGCGGATCGCCCGCTCGTTGGCGACGTTGGGATCGAGCGTGAAGCGGTGATGGCCCTTCGCGACGTAGTGGTCGATCGCCAGCCGCAGCGCCCGGCGTCCGTAGCCACGGCCGTGCAGCGAGCCGGTCAGCGCGATGTCGAACGCCACGCTCGGGAACCACCAGTAGTCCTCCTCGTGGTACTCGAGCCAGCCCGCCGGATCCCCGCCCACCTCGATCACCCACCCGGTGTCCCGCTCGAAGGCGGGGTCGGGCCACCAGCGTGCGACCTCCGGCTCGCGCAGGATCGCGAGCACCGCCTCCTCGTCCGAAGCGGCGAACACGCGCAGCGAGAGATCGCCGTCGGTCAGGTCCATGACGGCAGCGTATCCCGGCGCTATCGCCCCGCCGGGGTAGAGTCCCGCCGTGCCCTACACGCCGCCGCAGGAGATCCTCGAGCGCTACGCGTCGGTGCTAGTCGACTACGCGCTCGGCGGCGGCGAGGGCGTCAAGCCCGGTGAGGTCGTGCGCGTCACGGCGCCGGAGAGCGCCCGCGCGCTCTACTCCGAGCTCTGCCGCGCCGTGTGGCGCGCAGGGGCGAACGTGATCGGCGGCTACTACCCCGACAACGAGCAGGGCGGCGGCGGCTCGAAGGCGTTCTTCGAGCTCGCATCCGACGAGCAGATCGACCACTTCCCCGCGCGCTACACGCGCGGTCTCGTGGACGAGATGGACCACCAGGTGTCGGTCCTGGCCGAAGCCGACCCCCACGCGCTCGAGACCGTCGACCCCGCGCGCATCATGCGCCGCGGCGTCGCGCTGCGCGAGGTCATGGACTGGCGCGGCGAGAAGGAGAACGAGGGCCGCTTCAGCTGGACACTCGGCCTGTACGGGACCGAGGCGATGGCGGCCGAGGCGAAGATGGGCGTGGAGGAGTACTGGGAGCAGATCGTGCACGCCTGCTTCCTGGACCAGGAGGACCCGATCGCGCGCTGGCGTGAGGTCGGCGCCACGCTCGAGCGCAACCGTGAGCTGCTGGACGGCCTGGAGATCGAGCGCCTGCATGTCGAGGGCGAGGACGCGGACCTGTGGATCACCGTCGGCGAGCAGCGCCGCTGGCTCGGCGGCCGCGGGCGCAACATCCCCAGCTTCGAGCTGTTCACGAGTCCCGACTGGCGCGGCACCGAGGGCTGGATCCGCTTCAACCAGCCGCTGTACCGGTACGGCAACCTGGTCAAGGGGATCAGCCTGCGCTTCGAGGACGGCCGCGTGGTCGAGTCGGCGGCCGAGGAGAACGAGGCGGTGCTGAAAGAGATGATCGCGACCGAGGGCGCCGACCGCGTCGGCGAGTTCTCGCTGACCGACAAACGGCTCTCGCGCATCACTCGCTTCATGGCGCACACGCTCTACGACGAGAACGTCGGCGGCCCCTTCGGCAACACCCACATCGCGCTCGGGCGCTCCTATCAGGACGCCTATGCCGGCGATCCCTCGAGCGTCGCGCCGGAGGAGTGGGAGCGCCTCGGCTTCAACAACTCGAGCGTCCACACCGACATCGTCTCGACCGCCGACCGCGTGGTCACCGCGCAGCTACGCGGAGGCGGCGAGCAGGTGATCTACAGAGACGGCGAGTTCCAGCTCGGCTAGGACGCCGAGAACGCGCTCGACGTGGCGAGCGCGTGGCCGTGGGCGTCGAGCGCCACCACCTCGAAGCTCGCGTAGGGCAACGGCACGACGATCGAGGTCTCGAAGCCCGATCTGGGCGCGGTCGCGATCTGGTGCATCGTCCCGCCGGCCGTGCTCGCCGCGAGCACCCGCCACGAGGCGAGCTTGGTCGCGCCGTTCCAGCTCGCGTAGACGATCGTGCCCCCCTTTTCGCGCCGCGCCGCCGCCGCCGGCTT
>JASLHP010000396.1 GCA_030149625.1 Solirubrobacteraceae bacterium | reverse complement strand
GGCCGGCTGCGCCGCGCGCACGCGGCGGTCGAGCGCCGCTTGTTCGCGCTCGGGCCCGACGCGCTCGCGGGGATACCGCTCGCGCGCCAAAGCGGCGCCCTGCGCGCCGGCACGGCGGAGCCGGCCGCGCTCGTCGTGTGGCTCGCGGAGCGTCCGCTGCCGCCCGAGGAGGCGCGGGACCTGCTGTATCTGCGCCACGGGGGGGTGCACGAGCCGGCCGAGGACGCGTTCCGGCGCGCGGTGCTGCGGGGCAAGCCGTGCGTCGAGAGCGAGGCGCTGCTGCGCCGCGGCGAGGATGCGGTGCTCGTCGAGCGGACGATTTCCGGTGCGAGGCCGTTCTCCACGACCTTGAGTCGCGACAAGGCGCTGTGGAAGCTCGCCGCGCTCGTCCGCCGCGCCGCCGAGCGCGCTCCGGGGCTCGCGCTGCCCGCGCCGCCGAACGCCGCGAGCGGACCGGCGCCCTCGACGGCGGCGCTGGTCGTGCGCGCGCCGTGGGCGTGGATGCGAATCGTCTCGGCGCGTCTGCTGTTCACCCGCTCGTGGCAGGTTCGCGTGCGCGAGCGCCAGCCCGACCCCGCCAGCGGTTGGCGCGCGCTGCGTCCTCTCGTTCGCTGGCAGTCTGGGCATCTGTACGCGGACCCATTTCTGTTCGAGCACGACGGCCGCCACCATCTGTTCTGCGAGCAGATGCTTCCCGGCGGCAGGCGGGCCGTGATCTCGCACACGGAACTGGCGCTGGACGGGACCGTGGCCGCGCCGCCACAGCCAGTGCTCGAGGCGAGCTACCACCTGTCCTATCCGTTCGTGTTCGCGCACGGCGGAGAGATCTTCATGATTCCCGAGACCGCCTCGCAGGGACGCGTGGAGCTCTATCGCGCGAGCGACTTCCCGCGCACGTGGAATCGCGAGCGCACGTTGATCGACGGGCTGGCAGCCTGCGACGCGACGCTTCTGGCTGACGACGGTGGCTTGTGGCTGTTCGTCGGCGTCGCCGCCGCCAACGCGACGCTGCTCGACGAGCTGCACCTGTTCAGGTCATCGTCGCTCGAGGGGCCCTGGCAGCCGCACCCGGGAAACCCGATCGTCTCCGACGTGCGCTGTGCGCGGCCGGCGGGCGCGATCCAGCGGTGGGGCTCGAGGCTCGTGCGTCCTGGTCAGGATGGCTCGCGCCGCTACGGTGGCGCCGTGTCCTTTCGCGAGATCGACGAGCTGAGCCTCACTCGCTACGCCGAGCACGAGATCGCGCGCTTGGATCCTGGCGATCTCGGCGCGGCGCGCGCGACGCACACCTATAGCCGCGACAGCCGATTCGAGGCTATAGACCTGCGCGAACGCCGGTTGCGCGGGATGACAAGCCTGGCGCGGCTATGGGCTGTCCGTGTGCGTGCGTCTCGTTCCCTCACCGGGTCTCGGCGGCGCCGAAGTCCTGCGTAATGCCGCCGTTATAATGGCGCGATGGCCGGCGCCGTCGATGGATCGACGTCCGAGGAGGAGGCAGTGACAGCGCCCAGCTTGCAAGCCGCGCCCGGCACGGCGCCCACGGCCGCAGCGGCCGGCTCCAGACGCTCGCAGGCGGCCGCCGCTCCCGTCCGCCGGCGAGCTCCCGACTTCTTCATCGTCGGCCACCAGAAGTGCGGCACGACGGCTCTGTATCTGATGCTCCAGAACCATCCGCAGATCTACATGCCCGCGGAAAAGGAGCCGCGGTTCTTCATCCCCGAGCTGCGTCCGCAACCAGTGAACGGCAAGATGCCGAAGCGGCCGGCGACGCTCGACGATTACCTGGCGCTGTTCGAGGGCGCCGCGCCGGGGCAGCTGGCGGGAGAGGCATCGCCGCAGTACCTGCGCTACGCGAACGTCGCGAGCGCGATCGCCGAGGTGCAACCGGACGCGCGCATCATCGCGCTGTTGCGCGAGCCCGCCGACTTCCTGCGCTCCTTTCACGGACAGATGCTGCACAACCGCGTCGAGTCCGAGAAGGACTTCCAGCGCGCGATGTCGCTCGAGGACGCGCGCCGCCGCGGCGAGCGGCTGCCGCGCGGCTGCCGTCGGCAGTCGTGGCTGCTGTATTCGGACCATGTGCGCTACGTCGAGCAGCTGCGGCGTTTTCGCGAGGTCTTCGGCGAGGAGCGGGTGCTGGTGCTCGTCTACGAGGAGTACCGGCGCGAGAACGACGCGGTCGTGCGCGAGGTGCTGCGGTTTCTCGAGGTCGACGACTCCGTCGCGGTCGAGCAGCTCGAGACGAGGCCGCTGAAGGATGTGCGCGTGCGGCGTCTGCACCAGCTCACGGGTGCGCTGCAGGAAGCCCGGCGCAACCCCGCCGCCGCCAATCCGGCGCTGCGCGCGCTCGACGCGACCATCCCCGGCGCGGTGCGCGAGGCGCTCGGCTCGCATTGGCGCCGGCTCATCTACCGTCCTCGCGCTGAGCCCGCGGAGGCGTTCATGCTCGAGCTGCGCCGTCGTTTCAAGCCGGAAGTCGAGGCGCTCAGCGAGTACCTGGACAGGGACCTGGTCAGCGCTTGGGGCTACGATCGCATTGGCTGATCCGGCCCCGGCCGCGGCGCCGCAGGGCATCGTCTACTCGTGCACGGGCGAGTCCTATGTAGCCGAGGCGCTGCGCTCGGCGCGATCCTCTCTGCGCCACAACGCGCTGCCACATCTGCTGTTCGCCTCGACCGCGGTGGAGCGTGTCGAGGGCTTGTCGGTCGCGCGCTTCGAGCCCTCGGGCAACCCCTACGCGGACAAGATCGCCAACATCCGCCGCTCGCCGTTCGAGCGCACGATCTACCTCGACACCGACACGTTCGTCGCGGGGGAGCTCGCGCACGTGCTACGCCTGCTCGACCACTACGACATCGCGGTCGCCTTCGCGCCCGCGTACCGCGGGCTGGCCGACCCGGAGGTGCCGCGGGCGTTCTATGAGTTCAACACAGGCGTGCTCGCGTGGCGAGCGAGCGAGCGGGTGAGCGCGTTCATGCGCAGCTGGGAAGAGACTTACGTCGCGTGGCTGCAGGAGGAGCCGTTCGCTGGCGCTGGCAGGGCCAGCCGCAGCCGGCGCGCCGACCAGCCCGCTTTTCGGCGCTGCGCCTGGCAGCACGGCCTGCGGCTGTTCGTGCTGGCACCCGAGTACAACTTGCGCCTCGGCTTTCCCGCAACGGTCGTCGAGCGAGTGCGCGTGATCCACGGCGAGCACCCCGACTACGAGGCGCTCGCGGAGCAGCTCAACAGCCGCAGGCTGCCACGTTCGTGGCCCCCAGAGCTGCCGCTGCGCGCGAAAGTCATGCGTCGCTTGCGCAAGGCGCCGATGCTCCCGCAGCCGGCGCGCGCCAAGCGCCCCGAGTGGCGTGCGGAGGAAGCCCCGGATTGACATCGGTAGACGCACCGTAAGTCTCGCATAGTGCGCTGGTTGCATGTACCATGCTGCTGATTGACCTTATTCGTGTGTCTATCTGGCCTCGAGCAGAGGACTGCGGGCGCTGGCGGACCGGCGGCGTGAGGCGCGACTATGGAGGGTTGCAAGATGCCGAGCCCGATCCGCTCTCTCACGGACAATAGGATCGAACATGCGGGCCGGACGGCGCTTGTAGCCGGCGGCACGACCTCGCGGTGCACCACGACGCTGGCGCTGGTTTCGGCGACGGTGACGCTCGCGCTCGTGCTACCAGGCGCCGCGCTCGTCCACGTCCTCAGCGCGGGGGGCGCGCCGAGCGCGTCGCCGTCGCGTATGGCGCGCACATCGGCTCAGGAGCTCTCGCTGCTGCCGGCAGCGGCGCGGGCGCCCGTGTCGAGCGTGCTGGGCGGCGCAGATCCCCGTTACCGCGTCGTCGCCGTCGCGGGCGGCCTGCGGGCGCTCAACCCGCGCCAGCGCCTGCGCGTGCGCTTCGAGCGCGCGAACGTGCGGTTCGGCGCGGGCGCGGCCTCGCTCGGCATGAGCTTGCAGGGGCTCGGCTACGGAAGCGCATCGCGGGCGCCCGCAGCCGTGCTCG
>JASLHP010000380.1 GCA_030149625.1 Solirubrobacteraceae bacterium | reverse complement strand
CCGTAGCAGTCCTTGACCGAGTCCACGATCACGCGCATCGCGGTCAGGTCGTAGATCTCGTTGAACTCGCGGCCCTTCTTGGTCATCTTCGAGTAGATCGAGTAGAAGTGCTTGGCGCGCCCGGCGATCTGGGCGTCGATGCCGACCTCCCGCAGCTCCGAGCTCAGGTAGTCGCCCGCCTCGGACACGAAACGTTCGCGGTCGTCGCGCTGCTGGGCCACCAGCGCCTTGATCTCCTGGTACTTGCGCGGGTGCAGCGTCGCGAAGGCAAGGTCCTCGAGCTCCCACTTGATCGCGTGGATCCCAAGGCGGTGGGCCAGCGGCGCGTAGATGTCGAGCGTCTCGCGCGCCTTCTCCATCTGCTTCTGCTTGGGCATCGCCTCGATCGTGCGCATGTTGTGCAGCCGATCGGCGAGCTTGATCAAGATGACCCGCACGTCGGTGGCCATCGCGACCATCATCTTGCGGTAATTGTTCGCCTGCGCCTCGTCGCGCGATTGGAACGTGATGCCGGTCAGCTTGGTCACGCCATCGACTACGCCTGAGATCTCCTCACCGAAGCGCTCGCGCACCTCCTCGATCGATGCTGAGGTGTCCTCGACGGTGTCGTGCAGCAACGCCGCGCAGAGGGTCTCGGTGTCGAGGCGCATGCTGGCGCAGATGCGTGCGACCCCGACGGGGTGCACGATGAAGTCCTCACCCGACTTGCGCCGCTGGTCGGCGTGGTGCTCGCACGCGAACACGAATGCGTCCTGCACGCGAGCCCGGTCGATCTCGACCGAGGAGTCCGTCGCATGCTCGGAGACGATCGCGAACAGGTCGTTCAGGAGCCGGCGCTCGGACGGGCTCAGACCCAGCGAAGCCACGCTGCTCTCGCCGCTCTGCGCGCCAACCGGCGGCACGGTCTGCTCGCGCAGGCTAGCGAGCGCCTCGGGCACGTCCTCGATGGCCGCCGTGTCAGCTCCCCCGGCGGGCTGTGAGCGCTTGGGGTCCTCGGCTATGGCCATGTTCTAAGGGTAGGGGACAGTCGAGGCAGATTGAAGGTTTCCGCGGCTCACATCGCGAACAGCACGAGCTCCTCTGCCTCGTCGTGACCCTCTGCCACCGGCTCGCGCTCGGCGTCGGCCCGCTCGAGCACCGACATCTCACGGAGCACCAGCCGCGGTTCGCTGACGCCGTTCCACTCGTTGACCTCGAGCGCAAACGTCGCCTGCTGGGCGAGCTTCGATCGCTCGCCGCCATCGTCCGCGCTCGGCAGGCGCCCACCGCAGCCGAACGCCACCGCGCGCGCACGGGCGCCACGAGACTCGACCGTGAAGCGAGCGTGCTTGCCTTCGCCCATCGGCCTGACATCCGTGAACGAGGCATCGGCGACCATCAGCGAGACCGGCGGATTGCCGCGCCCGAACGGCGCCATCGCGGCCAGTTCCTCGGCCAGCTCCATGCCCAGCTCATCACCTCCGACGAGCGCGTCGACACGCTCGACCGTGACGAGATCTCGCGGGTCCAGTACACGCTCGGCATGGGCGGACAGGGCGCCGGCGAAGTCCGCGACACGCTCGCGCTCGATCTCCAGGCCCGCCGCCGCGCGGTGCCCGCCATAGCTCATCAGGTGCTCGTCGCACGCGGTCAACCCAGCCAGCAGGTCGAACGCGTCGACGCTGCGCCCGGACGCTCTGCCCGTGTCTCCATCCAGCGCGATCAGCACCACCGGCCGCCCGCTGCGCTCGACCAGGCGCGAGGCGACGATACCGATCACGCCAGGGTGCCAATCGTCGTGCGCGAGCACGTAGGCGGCGCGCTCGCCCAGCTCGGACATCTGCGCTTCGGCCTGAAAGCGGATGCCGAGCTCCACCTGTCTGCGCTCGCGGTTGGCGCTGTCCAGCTCCTCGGCGATCTGTGCCGCCCGCAACGGGTCCTCGGTGAGCAGCAGCTCCAGCCCCGCATCGGCCCGATACAGCCGACCCGCGGCGTTCAGCCGTGGCGCCAGCGCGAAGGCGACCGCGCGCTCGTCGACCTTGTTGGGGTCGACCCTTGCGACGGCCATCAGCGCGCGCAGGCCGGGCTTGGCGGTGCTCGCCAGCGCGCGCAGGCCGCGGCGTGTCAGCGCACGGTTCTCGCCGAGCAGCTCGACGACGTCGGCGATCGTAGCCAGCGCCACGAGGTCGAGGTCCCGCTCGAGCACGCCCCCGGACAGCAGCGTGCGCGCGCGCTCGCCGGCGGGGGCGCCCGCCGCACCCTGCGCGCACGCTTCGAGCAGCGCCTGCGCGAGCTTGTATGCGACCGCCGTCGCGCACAGCTCAGCGCATGGGTACCCGCACACTCGCGGATGCACGAGCGGCGCCTGTGGCAGCATGCCGTCGGCGCGAGGCGCGTGGTGGTCTGTGACCACCACGTCGATCCCGAGCGCCCGCGCCTGCGCCACCTCTGCCACGGCCGTGATCGCGCAATCGACCGTCACCAGCAGCCGCGTGCCCCTGCTCGCCAGCCGCTGTACGTTCGACGCTTTCAAGCCGTAACCGTCGCCGGCGCGGTCTGGAATGTAGGAGTCGACGTCGGCTCCCAGACCACGCAGTGCCCGCACGAGCACCGCGGTCGAGCAGATGCCGTCGACGTCATAGTCCCCGTGCAACGTGATGCGCGTGCCGCGCTCGACGTGGCCCAGGATCGCTCCGACCGCCTCGTCGATGCCGGCGAACGCCTGCGGCGGGTGCTCCTCGCTGGCGGCCAGGAACGCGCCGGCGCGGGCAGGGTCGGCCATGCCTCTGCGCACGAGCGTCTGCGCGAGCGCGCCGCTCACGCCCAGCTCGCGCTGCAGCCGTTGCACATCAGCCGTCGGACAGTCGGAGATCTCGAAGCGGCAGGGGCGCACTCCCCGAGAGTACGTCCAGGCCAAGACGGAACGAGACACCGATGCCGCCGCCCGCCGAGCGTCCGTCCACGGCGCTACCGCGGGCTGAGCGTCCTACAGCGTGGGCGCGCCGGACTCCGCGGCCGCGCGTTCCCGGCGCATGCCCTCGAGGTAGATCAACGCGATGCCGATCACGGCGCCCGGGACCGCGTACAGCACGACGCCGATGTCCGTCGCCTTTTCGCCGGGTACGCGCAGCGCGGACACCTTGACGGCGTAGATGATCAGACCGACGAGGATCGACCCGACCAGCGAGCCCACGAACGCCCCCACGATCCCGCCCCAGAAGCGGTCGGGCATGAAGATCGTGAAGTGCCAGATCGCGAGGCCCATGATCACCCAGCCGAGCATGCCCATCAGCGCGACCTCCCGTGACGGCGGTTGCGCGGGCGCCTCGTCTTCTCGCGCCGCTTGGGCTCTTCCTTGAGGACCAAGTCCTCGGGCGTCAGATCGGCGGCGGGGTCGCGCTCGCCTTTCGGGGACGATGGGGGAGCGGCGGGCGGGACCGATGGCGCCGGCGGCGTGGCGGTAGCGCTACGCCCCGCTTTGCCGCGAGGGCGCGTGGCCGCCGTCCCCCCCGCGCCGTTGGGCTCACCCTCCACCTCCAGGTCGCGTACGAGCTCCTGGAACTCGTCGCGCGAGAGCTGCTGGCCGGCTTCCTCGGGCGCGATCAGGCTGCCGCGCCGCGTGCGCCTGCGCTTCTGCTCGGGCTCGACGTCCTCGGGCGCTCCCGTCGCGGTCGTCGCGTATGCGGGCACGGCGCCCAGTTCTCGCACGATCCGTGCGCGCCGCGCGCGATATCCGGGCTCGCGCTCCTTCCAGTGCGTCAGCACCGGCGAGGCGATGAATATCGACGAGTACGCGCCGGAGGCGATGCCGATCATCAGCGCGAACGCGAAGTCCTTCAGCGTTTCGCCGCCGAAGAGCAACAGCGCCAGCACCGGCAGCAGCGTGCAGAAGCTCGTGGCCAGCGATCGCGTGACGACCTCGGACATCGAGCGGTTGACGATCTGCGAGAAGGCGGCGCGCGGCATGCGCGGCACGTTCTCTCGTATTCGGTCGAACACGATGATCGTGTCGTAGAGCGAGTATCCGAGGATCGTCAGCAGAGCGGCGACCGTCGCCGTCGTGACTTCCCTCCCCGTGAGCGAGTAGACGCCGGCTGTGATCAGCAGGTCGTGCATCAGCGCGATCAGCACCGGCACGGCGTACTTCCACTCGAAGCGCAGCGCGATATAGGCAGAGATCACGAGCAGCGAGGCGATGATCGCGATCACGGCGGCATTGGCGACCGTTTTCCCGAATGTCGGCCCGATCGACGTCGAGGAGAAGTCCCTGATTCCCGGATGAGCGGGACCGTCGCCGAACTTCGAGCTGAGCGCCGCTTCGATGCGCTTCAGCTTTTCCGGGCCAAGTGTCTTCGTGGAGATCTGATAGCCGTTGCCGCCGATGCTCGCGTTCGTGAACTTCTGCACCTCGGCGTCCGGATAGCCCTCGGCGCTCATCACGTTCGCGACTTCGCCCTCGGCGACCGTTCGCGTGAAGCCGGTCTGAATGCGCGTGCCCGACTTGAAGTCGATCCCGAAGTTCAGCCCCTTGCCGCCGATCGCGAGCGCCCCGATCAGGAGGATCGTGCCCGACATCGAGAAGAACCACTTCGAGGCGCCCATGAAGTCGAACGTCCAGCCTTTGCGCTTGCCTCCCGCACCGAGCGCGGAGGGATGGCTGACGAGCGGCGAGCGGCTCATCGCCCCCAGCGCCGCCTGCGTGGCGAGCACGGCCGTGAACAGCGACACGAGCGTGCCGATGCCGAGCATGAACGCGAAGCCCTTGACTTCCGCGGTCGCCAGCGCGAACAGGATGAACGCCGTCATGAACGTCACCACGTTCGCGTCGACGATCGCCGCGAAGCCGTGTTTGTAGCCGGTGGCGATGCCGGAGACGATCGATCTGCCGCCCCTGATCTCCTCCTTGACACGCTCGAAGATCACGATGTTCGCATCCGCGCAGACGCCGATCGTGAGGATCAGACCGGCGATGCCGGGCAGCGTCAGGGTGATCGGGATCAGCTTCACGAGCGCGAAGAAGTAGGCGCCGTAGATGACGAGGCCACCGACCGCGATCATGCCGAGGAAGCGATAGAAGGCGAGCAGGAACAGGCACACCACGAGGAAGCCGGCGAGACCCGCGACGAGACCCTGGCTGAGCGCCTGTTTGCCGAGCGTCGCGGATACCTGCGAGCGGGAGATCAGCACGAGGCGCACCGGCAGCGCGCCTGACTGCAGCTCGTTGGCGAGGTTCTGCGCGGAGGTGATCGTGAAGCCACCGGAGATCTCCGAGCCGTTGGAGGCGTCGATGCCTTCCGGATACTTCGTGAAGTCGATCGAGGGGACGGTGATCAGCTGGCCGTCGAGCACGACCGCGAAGTGCTGCATCGCCTCTTCTCTGGTGACGCCCGGAAGCTCTGCTTCCTGGCCGCGCTGCGCGATCTTCTTGGTGACCCGTTCGAACACGGTCTTGCCGTGCGAGTCGAAGCCGAAGTTGACGTTTGGCTGCCCCGTGGTTTCGTCGTTGCCCTGCACCGGGTTGGTGATGTCCGTGCCGTTCAGCACGGGGTCGTCGTTGAGCACGTACCAGCTGTTGGGCGACGGATCTGTGACCTTGCCCGCTGCCGATTCGATCGCGCGTGCCTGCACGATCACCGTCCCCGGGTTGACGCGCACGGCCTTGAGCTTCGCGCCCTTCGGCTGTTTGCCGAGATCCGTGTACAGGTTGTGTTCGGTTTCTTCGGGTCCGCGCACGACGCGTTCGTGGGCCGTGTCGAGCAGGTACCAGCTGCCATAGAGGCAGCCACCCACCTGCGCCGGCGTGCAGCCGCGCGACCACGTCGTGTCGCTCTTGCGCAGGATCGGCTTGCGTTTGGCGGCGCGCTGGACCGCCTGGTACTCGAGCAGCCCCGACGTCGCGCCACCCGCGCCCTGGCTGCTGGTGTCCCCGGTGACCGAGCCTTCGGTCGGCGCCGGTTCGCCGTTCGCGCCGATCACGTTCGGCTCCCAGTCGTAGAACTGCAGCTGCGCGGTCTTGCCGACCTCGTTCTGCGCGCGCGTCGCGTTGCTCACGTCAGGCAGCGCCACGTCGATCTGGTCTTCGCCGGAGCTCTGGATTTCCGGCTGTGCCACACCCAGCTGGTCGACGCGCTTGCGCATGATGTCGATCGCACGTTCGAGCGATTCGGGCGTGACCTTCGACTGCGCGGTTGGTCGCGCCTGGTAGACGAGCTCGACCCCCCCCTTCAGTTCGAGCCCCAACCGCGTCTTCTTGGTCGCGATCGCGGCGGCCGACGCGGCCACCAGGCCGGCGACGATCAAAAGGATCAGCGCGTTGCGTCGTCGATCGGTCATCGTCAGCAGAGCCTACTTGTCGGGGGTGAGAACCAGCAACAGCCCGCCGTCGTCGTCATACGCGGGAAACATGTCAGCTTTCGCGCTGGCCGCCACGTCGCGTTCGCCTGAGACCCGCACCGGCACCTCTAGCGCTCGCACGCCCCACTCGAGCACGGTCTCCACCGGGTCGTCCCCATTGGCGAAGCTCAGCCCGAGCACCTGCTCGACGCGCTGGCCGATCACGTCTTCCTCCTCGAGGCCCGTGAACGCGAACGAGTTCTTGCCGCAGCCGATCACGCGGCCCTCGCCGTCGCACACGAAAAACGCCGCGTCGGGCGCCGGATAGTAGTCGTCGAGCAGTTCGAACAGGAACGCGAAGCCGCACTTCGCACAGCCCTTGGGCTGTCGTGTGAAGCCGATGTTGCGGTCGAGCTCGCTGGTGCGATGGCCGCAGTTCGGGCAGATGAACGGGTGGGTCATGGTGTCTGCACACAGACTACTCAGCGACGCGTCGCGAACGCGCACCTCGGACGCCGCCGGCAAGCTCGCCGTGTCTCCAGCAGCACGTTGAAAATGTGCGCCTCGGGCTCGGCGCAGGCGCCGGGTGTCTCTCAGAACAGCGATGCTCCGCCCGGCGTCGCCGGGCCGGCGACGCCGGGCTCGGGCAGGCCGAGATGCTCGTAGGCGGCCGTCGTGGCCATTCTGCCGCGCGGTGTGCGCTTGATCAGGCCCTCCTGCAGCAGGTAGGGCTCGTACACCTCCTCAATCGTGTCCTGCTCCTCGCCGACGGCGACGGCGAGCGTCGAGAGACCGACGGGGCCGCCGGCGAATTTCGTGCAGATCGCGCTCAGGATCTCGCGATCGAGTCGGTCGAGCCCGCGCTCGTCGACCTCCAGCATCTCCAGCGCCGCCTGTGCGGCACCCGCCGTGACGACGCCCGCCATCCGCACCTCGGCGAAGTCGCGTACACGCTTCAACAACCTGTTGGCCACTCTCGGCGTGCCGCGGCTGCGTGCCGCGATCGCGAGCGCGCCGTCGTCCTCCAGCTCGATCTCGAGGATCCCCGCCGAACGGCGCACGATGATCGCGAGCTCCTCGCGCGCATACGGCTCCAGGCGCGCCTGAATGCCGAAGCGGTCGCGCAGCGGCGTCGTCAACAGGCCAGAGCGCGTGGTGGCGCCGACGAGCGTGAACGGCGGCAACTCGAGTGTCACCACACGCGCGCCCGCGCCCTGCCCGACTGTGATCGGCAGGCGACGGTCCTCCATCGCCGGGTAGAACGTCTCCTCGAGCGTGCGCGCGAGGCGATGGATCTCATCGACGAAGAACACGCTGCGCGGCTCGAGCGCGGTCAGAAACGCGGCGATGTCTCCCTTGCGCTCGAGCGCGGGCCCAGCGGTCTGCACGAACGGCACCTCCAGCTCGGCCGCCACGATCTGCGCGAGCGAGGTCTTGCCGAGCCCCGGCGGTCCCGCGAGCAGCAGGTGATCGAGCGCCTCGCCGCGTGCGGCGCACGCCTCGATCGCGACAGCGAGCTGTTCGCGCAGCGTCTGCTGCCCGACGAAATCCGCCAGGCGCCGCGGGCGCAGCGAGCGGTCGAGCTCGTCCTCGGCGACCAGATACGGAGTCTGGATGCGCGCGACCGTCTCGCCTGTGCTCTCCAAGGTCGTCATCGGCTCAAGCGCCCGCGCGCGCGGCGCGCAGCGCGTTTGCGATCAGTTCCTCAGCACTCTCACCCTCGACCTCGGCCAGCAGCTGCTCAGCCTCGCCGGGCTCGTATCCGAGCTCCAGCAGGCCCGCGCGCGCCCGCGCGCGCGGACTGTGCGCCTCGCCGCGGCGAGCGACGATCGGCGTGCCCGGTGGGTGCGCTCCGACCCCGCGCACGTCGGTGTCGAGCACGACCTTCTCGCGCAGCTCGACGATGATCCGTTCCGCGGTGCGCTTGCCGATGCCAGGCACAGCCTGGAAGCGCGCGGCGTCAGCGGCCGCGAGCGCACCGATCAACTCCCGCGGCGAGCCGCCGGAGAGAACCGCCAGCGCGACCTTCGGGCCGACCGCCTGAACCGACAGCAGCATCAGGAACAGGTCACGCTCCTGCTCGGAGGCAAAGCCGTAGAGCGCGAGCGCGTCATCGCGCACGATCAGATGCGTGTGCAGCGTCATCTGCTCGCCGACCGCGGGGACCTGCGCGAGCGTCTGCGCGGAGACCGCCGCCCGGTAGCCGACGCCGCCGCTGAGGATCACCACGTGATCGGTGCGGCGCACGGCCACCTCGCCGCGAAGCAACGCGATCATGCGCCCACCTCGACGCGCGCGCTCACGCGAGCGCGCGCATGGCCACCAGCGGATGACTCGGCGCCGGCGAGCGCCATCGCGAGCGGCGCGCAGTTGGCGTGGCAGATCGCGACCGCGAGCGCGTCAGCCGCATGGTCGGGTCGTGGCTCATCAGACAGTCCCAGCAGCGCCTGCACCATCCGCGCGACCTGGTCCTTCTGCGCACGGCCCGAGCCACAGACCGCGCCCTTGACCTGCTGAGGGGTGTAACTGGCGCACGGCAGCGCGCGCTGACCGGCGGCGAGCAGCACCACGCCGCGCGCCTGCCCGACCGCGAACGCCGTGCGCACGTTCTGCCCGAAATACAGCTGCTCGAGCGCGACCGCGTGCGGCGCGTGCTCTGTGAGCAGCTCCGCGACGGCGGCATGGATCTGCGCGAGCCGTCGCTCGGGCGCGAGCTCTGCGACGGTCGTGATGACGCCACCATCCAATGCCACGAGCCGGCCGCCCCGCCGCGCGACCACGCCATATCCCGTGTTGGCCAGGCCTGGGTCGATGCCGAGGACGATCACGGCTCGTGATTCTGCGCGAGCCGCCGGACGCCTGCCTAGCCTACGCTGCGGACGATGGTCGACTTCGCCGCAGAGGGGCTGCTCGACGGGCTGCAGGGAACGGCTCGCTCCGAGCGCTTGGCGCTGCTCGAGCAGCTGGCGCGCGAGGGCGTGTCGATCTCCGAGCTGCGAAGCAGGACCGCCAGCGGCACGATCATGTATCTGCCCGCCGACCGCGTGATCGTCGGGTCCGAGCGGTACACCTCCCGCGAGGTCGCCGACTTGAGCGGCGTCGGCGAGGACTTCCTGGTGGCGTGCCGGCGCGCGATGGGCCTGCCGATCCCAGAGCCCGACGAGGCCGTCTACAGCGAAGCCGAGCTCGAGACCGCGAGAATGACGCACGTCGCGCGCGATGCGGGCATCTCCGACGATGACCTGCTGGAGTTGCTGCGCGTTCTCGGGCGCGGCCTCTCGCAGGCCGCCGAAAGCCTGCGCGCGCTGCCGCTCAAGCTGGTGCTCGAGCCCGGCATGAGCGAGCCCGAGCTCGCACAGCGCTACGCCGAATCGGTCGCCGGGCTGTATCCGCTCGTGAACCCGCTCGTCAGCAACCTGCTCGCGCTGCATCTGCGCCACGCGACCCAGAGCACCGTCGTCAGCGAGCTCGAGCGCACCGGCGGACGTCTGCCCGGCTCGCGCGAGGTGACCGTGTGCTTCGCCGACCTCGTCGGCTTCACGCGCCTCGGCGAGGAAGTGGCGCCCGATGAGCTCGGGCGTCTGGCCGTGCGCCTGGAAGCGCTCGCGACCGAGGTTTCCGAGACGCCTGTGAAGCTGGTGAAGACGATCGGCGATGCGGCGATGCTCGCCTCGCCCGAGCCGGAGCCGCTGCTGGAGGCGGCACTGACCCTGATCGACGCCGCCGACGCCGAGGGCGAGGACTTCCCGCAGCTGCGCGCGGGCGCGGCGGTCGGGCTGGCGCTGCCGCGCGCCGGTGACTGGTTCGGGCGACCAGTCAACCTCGCGAGCCGCATCACCTCGATCGCGCGGCCCGGCAGCGTGCTCGCCGAGCGCGAGGTGCGCGAGTCCGCGCGCGAGTCCTACGGTTGGTCCTACGCCGGCGAGCGGCGCCTGCGCGGCATCCGCGAGCCGGTGGGGCTGTACCGCGCGCGACGGCTGTCCATCTGAGCCCACGGCGCCTTGCCCGCGGTCCACAGGTCGTTGAGCGCGAGCGCGTCCTTGTACGTATCCATGCACTTCCAGAAGCCCTCGTGCGGGTGCGCGCGCAGCTCACCCGTGGCGGCCAGCCGTTCCAGCGGCTCCCGCTCGAGCACGCTGTCGAGCTCCAGGCGATCGAGCACGGGCCTTGAGAAGCAGAAGAAGCCGCCGTTGATCCAGTGCTCGGACTTCGGCTTCTCGCGAAAGCCGGTGACGCGGCCGTCAGCGGCGAGCTGCGTGACCCCGAACTGCAGTTGGGGCCGCACGACGGTCATGCTCGCCAGCGCGCCGTGCTCGCCGTGGAAGCTCAGCAGCGCACCGAGGTCGACATCCGCGAGTCCGTCGGCGTAAGTCACGCAGAAAAGCTCCTCGCCGGCCAGTTGGCTTTCGAGCAGCTTCAGGCGACCGCCGGTGGGCGTGTCCAAGCCCGTGTCGACGCATTCGACGCTGACGCCCTCCGGCCACTCCTCGGCCGCGGCGAACCGCTCGATCGACTCGCGGCGGTAACCGGTGGCCAGCAGGAAGCGGCGGAAGCCGTGCACCGCATAGAGCTGGATCACGTGCCAGACGATCGGCATGCCACCGATCTCCACGAGTGGCTTGGGGATCGCCTGCGTGTGCTCCTGCAGGCGGGTGCCGCGCCCGCCACAGAGGATCACTACGGGTGGACGCGTCGTGGCTGACTGCGCGAACCGCGCCGGGCCCTCAGCCCGCGACACGCTCGAGCACGTCGGCCGCTACGTCGAAGTTGGCGTGCACCGCGCCGACGTCGTCGTTGTCTTCGAGCGCCTCGATCAGACGCATCAGCCTGCCCGCCTGCGCCTCGTCGATCGGCACGACGCTCGACGGCCGGTACACCAGTTCGGCGTTCTCGAGCTCGACATCCGCGTCCTCGAGCGCCTTGCGCACAGGCGCGAAGTCCGCCGGCTCGGTGATCACCTCGAACACGCCTTCGTCGGTGCCAATGTCCTCCGCGCCCGCCTCCACCGCGACCATCAGGTCGTCTTCGGAGTAGCGCTCGGCATCGACCACGATCGTGCCCTTCTTGTCGAACAGATACGCGACCGAGCCCGGCTCGCCAAGGCTGCCGCCGTTCTTGGAGAACGCGTGCCTGACGTCGGCGCCGGTGCGGTTGCGGTTGTCGGTGAACGCCTCGACGAGCAGCGCGACGCCGCCGGGCCCGTAGCCCTCGTACAGGACCGACTCGATCGCGTCGGCCTCGCCGCCCTCGCCGGTGCCCTTCGCGATCGCGCGTTCGATGTTGTCCTTCGGCATCGACGCTTCTTTGGCCTTGCGGATCG
>JASLHP010000353.1 GCA_030149625.1 Solirubrobacteraceae bacterium | reverse complement strand
CCCCACTTCGCTGCCGCGGAAGTCGAGCACGAACGCCATCCACGGGAACGTGCCGGGCGCCGCCGCCTGGCCGCCGATGACCGCTGCGTGCGCCCGCGCCGCTGCGTGCGCCCGCGAGCGCTGAGGGCGCTCAGCCGATGCAACGCGCTCAGCGGCCGCGACGGAAGCCGGCGCGACTACCGCCGCGAGCGCCGCGAGCGCGACGGCGACGATCGCACGGCGCGCTCGCGTCTGGCCGCGGAAGGCCCCGAGGCGGGCTTGCGCGAGCGCTGCCGCGCGGTCGCACGAGCGCTCGGGCAACGCGGTCACGCAACGGCTATCGGCGCCTACGCCCACGTGCTGAAACGATGCGCGTTCCGGCGGACGCCCGATTCCGGCCACCGGCGCCGCGTGCTCGCGCGGGAGCCGCAGCCGTTGACCCGCCGCGCGCAGCCGTTGACCCGCCGCGCAAGGCCGTGGCCAGCGCCGCGCACATCCCCCAGGCCCAGCCGGCGCAGCGGCCGATCGCGTAGCCCAGGGTGCCGCCGGCGAGCACGTCGCCGGGGTGGTGGGCGCGCCTGCGGACCCTCGCATATGCCACCGACGCCGCGAACAGGTGCAGCAACGTGCGTTGCCGAGAGCGCGACATCCAGCCGGCGACCGCGAACGCGCAGGCCGCGTGCATGCTCGGGAAGCTGCTCGCCAGCCCCAGGCGTCCGACCGGCCGCGAGCCGTCACCGAGCTCGGGACGCGGCCGTCGGATCGCGAGCTTGGCCGTCGCCGAGACGGCCGCGGTCACCGCGACGATCGCCGGCGCACACAGCCAGCGCAGGCGCGAGCCTCGATCGATCAGCGCCCCCACCGTCGTGAGCGGCAGCCACCACAGGCGCGAGACGACGCCCGCGCACACACGCCAAGCTCGCATCGCGCGTCAGCTGTTGCGGTGGTAGACGCCATTCGCGATCTCGCGCAGAGGCTCGACCGAGCCGGGCACGCTCGCCGCGAGCTCGTCGAGGCTCGTCTGGCAACGCTCGTGCATAGCGCTCGCCGTCTCGCGCGCGTGGTCGAGACCGAACATCGTGACGTTGGTCATCCTGCCCATCAGCCGGTCGCTGCCCGGGATCTTGCCGAGCCAACGCGTCTTGCCGGTCTCGTCGAGGATGTCGTCGACAACCTGGAACAGCGCACCGAGGCTCTGCGCGAACTGCGTCAACGCCGCGCTCATCTCGCGGTCCGCCAGCAGCGCCCCGCAGCGCACGCACGCGACGATCAGGATGCCGGTCTTGAGCATCTGTGTGCGCTCGAGGTCGAGCTCGCTGCCAGGGCGGTAGCGCGTCACGTCCAGGAACTGGCCGGAGACCATGCCGCCGATGCCGGTCGCCTGCAGCACGAGCCTGAGCACGAGGTTGCGCACTTCGGCGGAGCCGTACTGCTCTTCGAGGATCAGGCGCTGAGCTTCGCTCAGCAGCGCGCAGCCGGCCAGGATCGCGATGTCGTCGCCGTATACCCGGTGCAGCGCCGGGCGCCCGCGGCGCTTCGGGTGATTGTCCATCGCGGGAAGGTCGTCGACGATCAGCGAGTTCGTGTGGATCATCTCGATCGCGCAGGCCGTCGGCAGCACGGCGTCGCTCGCCACGCCCATCGCCTGTGCGGTGGCCATCACCAACACCGGCCGCACCCGCTTGCCGCCCGCCAACAGCGCGTAGCGTGCCGCCTGCGCGAGCCGCTCGGCTCCCGGCGCCACATTCAGATCGACCTCCGCGAGCGCACTTTCGACGCGCTCGTGCAGGGCGCTCAGCGCCAGCGGCGCGGCTGTCGCCGGCATCGCGGGCAGCGCCGCCGGCGCGCGCATCGCGGGCACGGCGGCCGGCGTCAGCCGCTCGTGCCCGTTGCGCTGTCGCACGGCGAGATCGAGGAGCTGGCCGCGGCCCTGCCCGCCAGCCCCTCGGTCGTCGCCTACCCAGCCGTTGCGCCGTTCGGCCTCATCGGTCGATGCCCTCATTCGGCCTCGAACGCGGTGATCTCACCGGCCGTGTCGGTGACCACGCAGAGCGTGCTCGTCGAGCACGAGGCGCCGGTCAGGTCCACACCCAGCGCGTGCTCGTTCTTCCACGCCGCGCCCGCGTTCGTCGACACCAGCACGTCGCCGATGCTGTCCACGGCGACGCACGTCGCGCCCGTGCACGAGATCGCCGTGAGGCTGTTCGAGCCGTCGATGTCTTCTTTGGTCACGGTCGCTTCGCCGGTGCTTTTGACCGCCAGATCGAGCACGTTGCCGCTGCCGTCGATCGCGATGCACGAGGACGTCGAGGTGCAGGCGATGCCTCGCAGCGCGGTCGTGCCATCGACGTCCGTCGACTTCCAGCCGCCCGCTTCCTTGATGTGTTCGGCGGTGTTCGCGACGCGCACGTGTCCGGTGGCGTCCACGGCCGCACAGAACGCCGTGGAGTAGCAGTCGACCGCGTTGATCGCGCTCGTCCCGATTTCGAGCGCGAACCATTCGGTCGAGGCTGGTTTGGTCGTGTAGTGGATGTAGCCTTCGGCCTGCCCGGCGACGCACAGCGCCGCCGACGCGCACGAGATCGCGTCCACGCCGTAGGACGGGCTGAACGCTTCTTTCCAGCCGCCGCCGAGCGAGCTCGCGTAGTACACGTCGCCGCCGCCGCCTTCTTCGGCTTTGCCGTCGGCGAGCACGCACAACGCGGTCGTCGGGCAGGCGATGGCCTCGCTCGGGCTCGCGACCCCCGTCCACGAGCTCCACGTCGTGGTCCCCGCGGCGCTCAGTTCGGTCGTGTAGCGCGCGTTGCCTTTGCTGTCGGCCGCGACGCACTGCGCTTCGGCCACGCACGACACCGAGCCGAGGCTGTTGCCGGAGTCAACCGACTGCGTGTGGCTCGGCGGGACGCCGCCCGGCGTGAACGCCGTGACGTTGCCTTCCGTGTCGACCGCGACGCACAGTTTCGCCGACGCGCACGAGACGCTCGTCAGGTCGGTGCCCAGCGCGTGCTGGTTCTCCCACAGGGCGCCATTGCTCGTCGAGACGAACACGTTGCCTTTGCTGTCCACCGCGACGCAGACGCCGCCCGACGCACACGACGTCGCCGTCAGGTCGTTGCTGGCGTCGACGTCGTGTTTGACCACGGTCGCTTCGCCGCTGCCGTTGATCGTCAGCGCGAGGATGTTGCCCGCGCTGTCGACCGCGATGCACGACGTGGTCGAGATGCAGGCCACGCCGTGAAGCGCGGTCGTGCCATCGACATCGGTCAGCTTCCAGCCGGTGGCTTCCTTGACCTTCGCTTCGGTGGTCGCGACATACAGGTCGCCCGCGCCGTTCACGGCCGCGCAGAACGAGGCCGACAGGCAGTCCACGCCGTCCAGCGCGCCCGAGCCGATCGTCACCCCGGTCCATTCGGCCGAGGCCGGTTTCGTCGAGTAGCGAATGCCGCCTTTTTCTTGACCGTCGACACAGAACGTCGAAGACGGGCAAGAGATCGACAATGCGCCGTTCGTCGGTTTGAACGCTTCGCTCCAGGTGCCGCCGAGCGAGGTCGCGTAGTACATGTTGCCGCCGCCGCCTTCGGTGACTTTGCCGGCGGCCAACGTGCACAGCGAGCTGGCCGGGCAGGCGATCGCCTCGCCTAAGGCCGTCGTCGGACCCGTCCACGATTTCCACGTCGAGGCCGCGGTCGAGCTGACGTTCGTCGAGTAATACTCGTTGCCTTTGCCGTCGGTCAGCGCGCATTCGGTCGTTTCCGCGACGCACGAGACGCCGTTGATGCTGTTACCGGAGTCGACGAGCTGTTTGTGCAGTTCTTCGCCCCAGTACACGCACGAATCCTCCACCGGCGCGGTTTTGCCAGCGTCGTTGGTCACGCGCACGGTGAAGCGACCCTTTTCGGTCGGGCAGCCAGGCTGGCTTTCTTCCCCGTTCTTGTTGATCCACGCAGTCGGCGAGGTGCCGCACGCTTCGGTGCTGGGTTCGCCGGCGAGCGCGCACATTTCCACCTGGAATCGCGTGAAGCCGGTCGGGACTTTGAATTCTTTGCTTCCGCCCCTTGCTTCGACTTCGAGCGCGCCCATCGTCAGCACGTAGCGTTTGCTTTCTTCTTTGACCCACGCGTAGGCGTGGCCTTCGGCTTTGCCTTCGCTCGCTTCGAACGTCGCCGAGCCGGTGTAGCACGCGACGGCAGCCGTCGGGCACTCCGCCGATGTCCACGTTTTCAGCGACCTGATCCCCGTCACGCCGAACACCGTGCGGCTTTCGTCGCCCGCGCAGCCGATCGCGCGACCGATGATCCGCCCGATCCACGATTC
>JASLHP010000251.1 GCA_030149625.1 Solirubrobacteraceae bacterium | reverse complement strand
GAGCCGGTGATCGTGTCCGATCTGACGAGCTCGATAAGTCACTCGATCGAGCTCTTGCTACTCGCCGTGCTGCTCGTGATGGCCGCCACGCTCGGCCTCGTCTTCTCGGGGCGCCCGCGTCTGCTGCCGCTCGCGCTGGCGCTGCTCGCGGCGGCGCTCACGTTCGGTGCGCTCTCCGCCGCAGGCGCGTCGCTGACGATGGCCTCGATCGCGGTGCTGCCCGTGCTCGTCGGCCTCGCGGTGGACTATGCGATCCAATTCCAGGCGCGCGTCGACGAGGAGATCGAGCGCGAGTCGGCCGCGTCGAGTGGCCGGCGAGGACATTCACGCGCGGACGCGTCCGCGATCGTGCGCCGCGCGGCGGCCGCGGGTGCCCCCACGATCGCAACGGCCGCCGCCGCCAGCGCCGCGGCGATGCTCGTGCTGGCGCTCTCGCCGGTGCCGATGGTGCGCGGCTTCGGGCTGCTGTTGGTGGTCGGCGTGGCGATCTCGCTGCTGTGTGCGCTGAGCGCCGGCGCCGCGGCGATCTCGCTCTCCGCGAGCGGGACCGGGACCCGCGGCGGTGCCAGCGCCGGTGGCGGTGCGCTCGGAGCAGGTCCGCTCCCAGCCGCTTGGCGAGGCGCGCGCGAGCTGCTCGCCGACAACCCACTGACGCGCGCGATCACGCGCGCGGCGCTCGTCGGCTCGGTGCGCCACCCCGCGCGCGTCCTGTGTGCCGGGCTGGCGCTGGCGGCGCTCGGCTGGGGCCTTGACACGCAGACGAAGGTCCAGACGGACATCACCAAGCTGGTGCCACAGCGTCTGGCATCGCTGCGGAACCTCGACGCGGTCGAGCGCATCACGGGCGTCGGCGGTGAAATCGAGTTGATGATCGAAGGCGCGAACCTCGTCAAGCCGGCGACGATCGAATGGATGATCCGCTACCAGAAGAACGTGCTGGCACGCTTCGGCTACACGCCCGCGAAGGGCTGCGCGCGGGCGCGGTTGTGTCCGGCGTTCTCGCTGCCGGATCTCTTCGCGGGGACGAGCTCCGCGAGCACGCCGAAGCTCTCCGCGAGCGAGATCGACGGCCTGCTGAGCGCGATCCCCGCCTACTTCTCCCAGGATGTGATCGCGCCCAATCGACGCGTCGCGACGCTCGCCTTCGGCATTCGCCTGATGGGGCTCGATCAACAGCAGCGGCTGATCGAACAGATGCGCGCGAGCCTGCATCCCCCGGCGGGAGTGCGCGCAAGCCTGGTCGGTCTGTCAGTGCTCGCGGCTGAATCGGGCTCGCGGGTCGCGGACCCGTGGCGGCGGCTGGAGACGTTGCTCGTGGGCCTCGTGGCCGTTGCGCTCGTACTGCTGCTCGCCTTCCGCGGTGACCGCCGTCGCGCGCTCGTGCCGCTCGTGCCGATCGTGCTCGCGAGCGGCTGGTCGGCGCTGATCCTGTTCGCGGTGCGGGTGCCGCTGAACCCGATGTCGGTCACGCTCGGCGCGCTCGTGATCGCGCTCTCGACCGAGTTCAGCGTGCTCTTGTCCGAGCGCCACCGCCAGGAGAAGCTGGCCGGATACGACACCGTGGAGGCGCTGCGCCGCACGTATCGACGCACGGGCGCCGCCGTCGCGGCCTCCGGCGCGACCGCGATCGCCGGCTTCGGCGTGCTCGTGCTCTCGGACATCGCGATGCTGCGCGATTTTGGGCTCGTGACGCTGATCGATCTGAGCGTCTCGCTCGTCGGCGTGCTCGTCGCGCTTCCCGCCACGCTCGTGATCGCCGACGCCGCGGCGGCATCGATCTCCGATGACGACGCGTCCCCGGAGGGCCAAGTGCGCAGGCGCACGCGGATGGCGTGGGGCTGGAGGCTGCGCGCGGCGCGATGAAGGCGCGCAACCCACGGTACGGACGGTACGCCGGTCTGTTGGGGGTCGTGCTGCTGGTGGCGGTGGTCGTCAACTCGCTGTTCGTGCACCGCCCTGGGCTGACGGGCATCCCGCCGGGACAGGCGACGGCGCCGTTCGCGGCGCCGCTCGCGACGAGCGGCCTCGTGGGTGACGCGGACATCGCCACGCACGCCGATGACGGCGCGGAGGGGAGCGTGCCGGCGTGCGCGGAGCGAGGGCCGCGGATCCTCAACATATGCCAGCTCTACGAACACGGGCCGGTCGTGCTCGCGCTGTTCGTGGACGCGGGCGGTTGCACGACGGTTCTCGAGGAGATGCAAGCGCTGGTGGGAGAGTTCCCGGGCGTTCGCTTCGCCGCCGTGGCGATCAGGGCTGGACGCACTCAGGTGCGCCGGCTGGTGCGCGCAGATCGCCTGACGCTGCCGGTCGGCCTCGACGAAGACGGGGGGGTGGCGGACCGCTACAAAGTCTTCAGCTGCCCGCAGCTCGATTTCATCGAGCGTGGCGGCGTTGTCCAGAGTCGTGCGCTGCTCACCAACCCATCCTTGGCGAGCCTGCGCGATCGCGTGCGCGAGCTCGTGAGCGCGTCGCTCGCGCACGAACGCGCGCGAGCGACGGCTTGAAGCGGCTACGAGCTCCACATCATTCGCCGCTGACCTCAGCTAAGTGTATGCTTAGTTCCAATGCC
>JASLHP010000227.1 GCA_030149625.1 Solirubrobacteraceae bacterium | reverse complement strand
GGCGGGACGCACGGTGCAGCTGGCGGGCAACATCGGCGTGCCGGCGCTGGATCTGCTCGACGAGGATCCCGCTGACGTGACGGTGGTGGAGCTCTCGAGCTACCACACCGCCGACCTGGAGACGGGCCCGGAGGTGGCGCTCGTGACGAGCCTGTTTCGCGAGCACACCGACTGGCACGGCTCGGAGGAGGCCTACCGGGCGGACAAGCTGCGCCTGCTCGGCCTGCCGGGCGTGCGCGTGGCGGTGGTCAACTGGCGCGACGAGCGGCTGCGCGACGAGCTCCACAGCGGCGGCCGCGTGCGACCCGGGCGCGCGCTGAGCGCCGCCCGCGAGGCAGCAGGCGTCACCGCGGACGACGCGGCTCCCAGACTGCTGCGCTATGGCGCGCCCGAGGGCTGGGACGTGCTGGGCGACGGCATCGCCTGTGGCGGCGAACCGCGCGCAAGCGGCGCCGAGCTGCCGCTGCGCGGCGGGCACAACGCGCTCAACCTCTGCGGTGCGCTCGGAGCGCTGGGAGCGCTGGGCATCGAGCCGGAGCTGCCGGCTGCGCTGGAGGGCTTTCAGCCGCTGGCTCACCGCCTGCAGCCGGTCGCCGAGCGCGACGGCGCGCTGTGGGTCGACGACAGCATCTCGACGACGCCGGAGTCGACGCTCGCGGCGCTCGCGAGCTTCCCTGGCCGCAAGCTGATCCTGATCGGCGGCGGCCAGGACCGTGGTCAGGACTACGCGCAGCTGTGCCGCGTGTTGGCAGAGCGGGGCGCGACGGTCATCGGCGTGCCGACGACGGGGCCCCGGCTGATCGCGGCGGTACGCGACGCGGGCGCGCCGTCCGAGCTGGCGCTCGACGCGTCCGACCTCGCCGAGGCTGTCGCGCTGGCGCGTGCCGCCGCGGCCGCGCTGCCGGGCGCCGTCGTCCTGCTTTCGCCGGCCGCTCCGAGCTACGACAACTACAGGGACTTCGAGCAGCGCGGCGAGCGCTTCCGCGCGCTCGCGCTGGCGGACATTCGATAGGCGAGATAGCCTTCTCGGCGCTCGAGCGATCGCTCACGGCACCAGCTCAAATGCCTCCCGATGGCGAGGCACGACTGCTGCGAAGTGGCGACGGTCGAGGGTCACGACGATCGGGGCGCCGAGGCGCTCGGCGAGTGCGATCACCGACGCGTCAGTACCTCCCAAGGGGAAATCGGCATACTGCTCTACGAGCTCCGCGATCCGCGCGAAGTCCTCACGGCTAGGCCCCTCGACGTCGAGCTCTCCGATGCCCCGCAGGAATGCGCTCTCTGCGGTGGCGCCCAGCCGTGACCCTACGAAGTAGGTCGCCTCGGCGACCGCCAGTGCCGGCACGACCAAGCGAAGCTCCGCTCTCGAAAGCGCTGTGCGGCAGGCGAGATGGTCCTGGTCATCGGCGTCGGCCGCGGCGTACAGCGGGCCGGCGTCAACGACGGCCAGGCTTGTCATTCCACTCGCGCTCCAGCAGTTGCTCCATGTCTCGACCTGTCGTGTGCTCGCCGCTGCGGCCGAGCGGGGCGAACGGGAGTGCGCGGGGCTGGTCTTGGGCTAGGCCGAGGTGCCGTGCGAGCGCGACACGGGTGACCTCGGACGCGGACGCGTGCTGCCGTTGCGCCTCACGCTCGAGGGCGTGCGCAAGATCGTCTGGCAGCGATATGGTGGTGCGCTTCACCACTGCATACTAGCATCACGGAGCTCTCGACGGGTCGGCGTTTCCGCTGGCTCGCCAGCTCCTGAGCGGTTACGGGCACAGCGGGTTCTTGGGCACGCCTTCGCACGGGTTGGGCATCGTTTCCTGTGGCGGCGGCGCCGGCTGTCCTTTGACTTCGGCGATTTCTTCGCGGTGTTCTGAGACGGATTGCAGCTCGAGCAGGTACAGGAGCGTCGTCAGCGGGTTTTCGTAGCCGCTGTCGGGGTTCGGCGTTTTCCCGTTCTGGCAACCCCACGTGCCTTCGATTTCGGCCGGGTAGGTGGCATCGCCAAAGGCGTTGCCGATCAGGCAGTTGTTCGTCGAGGTGTGGGTGCCGAACAGGCCGCCCTCCATCATCACGTCGCCGGCGAAGCGTCCGCCGCCGTAGCCGTTGCCGGCGAACTTGTTGTGCGCGATCTCGTTGCCGGCGAGCTGGAAGTCGATCGTGTCCGCGACGGGCGGGAACGGGTTGGGGTACTCGAACGCGAGCACGCCGTCGCTGGGGTTGTCTTCGATCACGTTGCCTTCGATCATGTCGGCGTAGTCGCCGGGCAGCTCGACGCCCGCGCCCCACGGCGCGGCGGCGGCGGACGTGTTGGCGGGCACCGTGAGGTTGTCGTTTTCGCTGATCACGTTGTCGCGGATGATCGTGCAGCGTTTGATCCTGGTGGTGTAGATGCGCGGCGTGGGGTTCGGGTCTTCGACGTTGACGCGGTGGCACTCCCCGTCCTGCGGCGGCGGCCCGTCGCCGGGGTTTTCGGAGTTGGGCGCGATGCCGTCGGTGTTGTGCACGAACTTCGACTTTTCGATGACGAGGTCGCCGCCGGCGTTGGAGCCCGAGTAGCCGAGCGCGTTGTCTTCCATCACCGCTTCGCTGACGCGCGCCTTGCATTCCTGGCAGGCGCCGATGTAGATGCCGGAGTCGTTGAAGCCCGACGCGTAGATCTTTTCCCAGAAGCCGCCGACCTCGTTGTTGGTGAAGATCCCATAGCCGCCGTCGAATCCGGTGTCGTACGCGGTCAGGTAGCGTCCATACCAGCCGTACGCGCCGATCTTGCGGGATTCGGCGCCACCGTTCCACCAGATCTCGTTGCCGCCTTCGCCGTTGATTCCTTCGCGGTCGAAGTTCGCGACCGTGAGGTTTTCGATCCAGACGTCGCTCGCCTTGAAGACTTCGATGCCGTTGGCTCCTTCGGGGCAGGGCGAGTGTTTGCACGCTTCGTGGTTGCCGTCGATCAGCACCGTGTTGCGGTTCATGCCCCTGATCCAGATGCCGCCGTGTCCCGGCTCGACCTTGACTTCTTCGTCGTAGGCGCCGGGCTCGATCAACACCCAGTCGCCGGCTGTGGCGGCATCGACCGCGGCTTGGATCGTCGTGAAGTACGCGGTGCCCAGCTGCACGTGCGGCGGTGGCGGTGCGTGGCTGACGATGTTGACCTTGGCCGCGAGCGCGCGGCCGGCGCTGAACGCGAGCGCGGCGGCGAGCAGTGCGAACGCGAGCGCCGTGATGTGCAGCGGACGCGACGCCGAAGATCTCGAGAGCCCTGCCACGGTCACTCCTCCTCGCTCGACCCCTCGCAGTCTACTGGCGGCTGCGCCGGCAGCGCGTCGGCGCTCGCGGCGGCGGCGGCGCGATTCTCCTCCTTGACCGCGAGCCAGATCTCCTCGCGGTAGATCGGCACGCCTTGAGGCGCCTCGATCCCGAGTCTGACGGTGTGGCCGCTGACGCCCATCACGGTCACCAGGATCTCGTCCTCGCCGATGACGACGCGCTCTCCGGGACGACGCGTCAGGATCAGCATCGAGGCTGATTATGAAGCAAGTCGCGACTCGACGGGCAGCGTGAACAGCGGCGCCTGAAGCGTTGCGTGCTCGTCGATGTTGATCAGCTGGTAGCCGCGGCCGTCGCGAATCAGCAGCGGCGCGCGCAGATTGGCGGTGATGTCGATCGGGTTCGGCGTCGCGCGGACGGTCACGTACAGCTGTGCGCCGACGGCGTCTTCGATGCCCGTGCGCTCGCGGTCCTCGGGCGCGATCTCGAGTGTGAACGTCGAGAAGAACTGCTCCGGTCGCACTACGGGCAGCGCCAGCGCGGGGTCGTCGATCGCGTGCAGCCACAGAAAGCCGGTGCCGGGGTTGCGGTCGATCAGCGTATAGCGCAGGCCTCCGAGGCCGATCAGCCCGAGCGGGAACTCGATCACGTCCTCGGGCTCGATCTCTACGGTCCCGAAGCGGATGCTCTCGAATGTGACGGGCATGTTGCGGGTCTCCTTGGGTTCGGGCTACTGCAGGAAGTTGAGCAGCGATTCCTGGACGATGGTGGCGCCCGCGCGCAGCGCGGCCTCATAGGCGGCCTGCTCGTTCGCGTACTGGATCGAGACGGCCGCGACGTTGGTGTCCTCGGTGCTGGAGAGCGCCTCGGTGACGGACGTCTGCACGCTTTCGTTGCGTGTCAGCGCCGCTTTCAGCTGATCGGTCGCGCTGCCGGCGACCGCCTGCAGCTGGCTCAGCTGTTCGAGGTTCTTGTCGAGGTTCGTCAGGTCGCTGCCGCCCAGCGCTTCCTTGTCTTCGGCGGTGCCGCCGCGCAGGTTCTGCGCGATCGTGCGCAGCGTGTCGAGCAGCCCGCCGTCTTCGGCCGCCAGGCCGTTGCCGAGCAGCGTCGAGATGTTGGTGCTGATCGTCACCGAACCGGCGGGCCCGACCGTGCGGCTGACGGTTTCGCCGTTGCCTTTGTATTCGTCGCCCGCACCCGCTTCGTAGGGCGGCGTGGTCGTGGCGGTCCCCGAGAACACGTACTCGCCGGCGTACTGTGTGTTCGCGTCCTGCTTGACGCTTTCGGTCAGCTGTTCGACCTCGAGCGCGATCGTGTTGAGGTCGCTCTGGTTGTTGGTGCCGTTGGCGGCCTCGACCGCGAGCTCGCGTACGCGCTGCGTGAGTTCGTTGATGCTCGACATCGCGCTCGAGGCGGTGTTCTCCCACGCGATTCCGTCCTGGATGTCGCTTTCGTAGTCCGTCAGCCCTTCGAGCTGGCTCTGCAGGTCGATCACGCGCGCGGCGCCGTACGGGTTGTCGGACGGTTCGAGGATGGTCTTGCCGGAGGACAGTTCGTCGGTGCTCCGTTCGAGCCCGGCGAGCGAGTTGTTGAGGTCGGCGAGCGTCTGGCTCGTGACCATCGCGGGCGTGATCCGCTCGCTCATCGCTACAGCCCCACCACGCCGGTGTGCTCGATCAGCGTTTCCAGCATCGTGTCCATCGCGGTCAGCGTGCGTGCCGAGGCCTGGTAGCCGCGCTGGAAGGTGATCAGGTTTGTCATTTCTTCGTCGAGCGAGACGCCCGAGACGCCCTGGCGCAGGTTGCCGATCGCGGTCAGCGTTCCCTGCAGGGTCGACTGCTCGTCCTTGGCGCCGCGGACGTCGCTGCCGACGTTCTCGACGAGCGCCGCGTAGCCGTTTTCGGCCGCGCCGCCGCGCAGCGCGGCGAGTTCGCGCGCCACTTCGTTGCCGCCCGGCGCTTCGGTCCCGGAGGCTTGGACTTCCGCGGGTTTGACGGCCACCGCGAGCGTCGCGGCGGTTTCGCCCGAGAAGAACGGTGTGGCGAGATGGCTGTTGACGGTGCTCGCGAGCGTGGCGGCGACTTCGTCGAGGCTCGTGCGCACCGCCGTCAGCTGGCCTTTCGGGCCGTTGAGGTTGAGCAGCGCGCCGAGCTCGCCGCCGGCCGCTTCCGTCAATTCCTGCGGCCAGTTGACGGTCGTGCCTTCGACGAGCGGCTTGGCGGCGTCGCCGAAGGTGACCGTGTCGGTGTGGTCTGGCTGTTCGCTGACCGTGACGTTGGCCAGCCCCGAGAGCTTGTCGAGCAGCAGGTCGCGCTGGTCGAGCAGGTTGTTGGGCGGTTGGCCGGCTTCTTCGGCGAGCTTGATCTGGCCGTTGAGCTGCGCGATCTGGTTGGCGAAGTCTTCGACTTCCCCGGAGGGGCCCGTGAGCGAGCTGTACTGTTCGCTGACCTGCGTCGAGATCGTCGTGAGTTGGGCGCTGAGTTCGTTGAACGCGCTCGCGAGCTGTGTGCCCGCGGCGATCACGCCCTGTTTGGCGGGTTCTTCCGTGGGCGACTTGGCGAGGCTGTTCCACGCCGACCAGAAGTTGGACAGCTGCTGCGCGATACCCGCGTCCGACGGTTCGTTGAACGTCGTCTGCGCGAGCGTCAGCACTTCTGCCTGTGTCTTGGCGGCGCTCAGCGAGCTGTTCTGCGTGCGGTACTGGGCGTCGAGGTAGGTGTTGCGAATGCGCGCGATCGTCGCGACGGTGACGCCCGTGCCGAGCTGTGCGCCCTCGCCGGTGTGCCCGGAGATCGCAGGGATCGGCAGCGCCGGATTCGGTTCCAACAGCGCGGTCTCGCGCGAGTAGCCTTCGGTGTCGGCGTTGGCGATGTTGTTGCCGGTCGTGTCGAGCGCCGTCTGCTCCGCGAGCAGGCCGCTGAGCGCCGTCTGCAGTCCTTGCAGGGTGGGAATCGTCATGCGCCTAGGCCCGCAGGTCGAGTACGTGCAGGCCGCCGTGGGGGCGTGACCGCGTGATGTGCTTGGACGAGCCGTGCGTGTCGTATCCGTTGACCCCGTCGAGCGAGAGCATGCCCATCAGGTGGTCGAGGAAGCCGAGTTCGATCTGCATCAGCGCGCGGTTGGACGTGTGCTCGCGCTGGAGCTCGTGCAGCAGCCCGCGCAGCTCGGCGCTGCGGGCGCTTGCGCGCTCCATGCTCGCGTCGTCCATCAGCGTGCCCAGCGACGTGAGCGTCACGGCCTCGGCCGCCACGCCGAGCCGTTCGCCGCTGCGCGCGAGCAGCCGCGCGCGCTCGTCCTCGAGCATCTGGCGGCGGCCCATCTCGCCGCGCAGGATCCCCGCGAGGCGCACGACCGTGTGCACGTCGCGCGCGCGGATCGCCGCGCCCTGCTCGAGCACGAGCTCCAACAGCGTGCGCGCCGACTCGAGCTGTGCGTCCAGGTGCGCGAGCACCTCCGCGGCGAGCGCGCGGTCGCGCTGGACGCCCTCGTGGGAGACGAGCGATGTCTGCGTCATGTCGCGCTCGTGCCGCCGCTCGCGTGGGTTTGCGTCGTGGCCTGAAAGTCCTCGAGCTGGCGCGTCATCTGTGCGGCCAAGCCGAGTCCGCCGGCGTCCATCACGCTGCCGGTCAGCGCCTGTGGCAACGTCGAGGAGAGCTGCGAGGCGCCGGCGTCTTCGGCGCCGGATTCGCCTTCTTCCCGCGAGCCTTCGCCGCCGAGTCCGCTCGTGTCCGCGAGCGACTTCGCGAGCTGTTCGACGAGCGACTGTTCGAACGCGAGCGCGCTCTCGTACGCCTTCTGCGTGCTCGCCGATCCATGGCGCACCCACGCGGGCTCGAGCGCCTGGTTGACGACAGGTTGGCCAGCCGCGGCGCTGGCCGCGGCGGGCGTGTCGATCTGGACGCTCATTGCGTGCGCAGTTGGTTGGCGATCGACATCATCTGGCTCT
>JASLHP010000224.1 GCA_030149625.1 Solirubrobacteraceae bacterium | reverse complement strand
TCGGCGATGCTCGCGCTTCCCCCGGCAGGGACCCACGACGCCGACATCGCTGTGGTGGGCGCGGGCGCGGCCGGGCTGTACGCGGCGCTGTGCGCGGCGAGCCAAGGCGCCAGTGTCGTGCTGGTCTCGGCGACGCCGCTGGCGCAGACCGCGAGCTATTGGGCACAGGGCGGCCTCGCGGCGGCGCTGGCCGCGGACGACAGCTTCGAGCTGCACCTGCGCGACACCGAGGTCGCGGGCCGCGCGCTGGTGCGGCGCAGCGCCGCGGAAACGCTCGTGCGCGAGGCTCCCGAACGGGTCGCGGACCTGCAGGCTCTGGGCGTGCGCTTCGACGCCGATCGTTTCGGACACCTGGCGCTCGGGCTCGAGGGGGGCCACTCGCTGAGGCGGGTCGTGCACGCCGGCGGCAGCGCGACCGGACGGCGAGTCGTGCGCCAGCTCTCCGCGCTGGCGGCCGAGGAGTCGCGGATCAAGGTGCTCGAGGGCGCCCGCGCGCACGCGCTGTGGACCGACGCCGACTCCGCCGAGCCCGGCTGCCGCGGCCTCGTCTGCGACGACGGCCTCGTGGTCGCGGCGCGCGCGGTCGTGATCGCGACCGGCGGTGCCGCCGCGCTGTGGGCCAGGACGACGAATCCGCCCGGCTCTCAGGGCGTCGGCCTGATGCTCGCGCACGCGGCCGGCGCATCGCTCGCCGACCTCGAGCTGCTGCAGTTTCACCCGACCGCGGTCACCGGGATTCCGGGACGCGAGGGCTTTCTCGTGACCGAGGCGATCCGCGGCGAGGGCGCGACGCTGCATGATGCCGACGGACGGCGGTTCGTGGACGAGCTTGCTCCTCGCGATGAGGTCTCGAGGGCGATTCACACGCTGCTGGAGCACTCGGGCGAGCGCTCCGTCGGGCTCGACATGCGTGCGATCGATCCCGCGCACTTCCCGAACGTCGTCGCCTCGCTGCGCGCGGCGGGCTTGGACCCGGCACGCGAGCTCGTCCCGGTTGCGCCGGCCGCGCACTACATGATGGGAGGCATCGTCACCGACCTGGATGCGCGCTCGACGCTGCCCGGCCTTTACGCTGTCGGCGAGTCCTCGTGCACGGGCCTGCATGGCGCCAACAGGCTCGCGTCCAACTCGCTGAGCGAGTGCTTCGTGTTCGCGCGACGCGCCGTCGTCGACGCGCTGTCGCAGCCTGCGCGGGAGCATCGGCCGGCGAGCGCGCGCGAGCTCGCGAGACTGCGAGCGCTACCGGCGCCGCCGAGCGCCGAGCGAGCCACACGCGCCGCGCTGTGGCGCGACGCGGGCGTGGTGCGCACCCCGGATGGCCTCGAGCGGCTGCTCGGCGACCCGCATCCGCTCGCTCGTCTGATCGCGCGCTGCGCGCTCGCGCGTGCGGAGAGCAGGGGCGCGCACCAGCGCGCGGACCACTCCGAGCCCGACCCCGCGCTCGATCTGCGTCACGTGGTCCTCAGCGGCGAGCGCGCGCTCTCCTGGCAGACCTGGCGGTAGCGCCCTTACCGAGCGGGCTCTGCGCTTCGTAAGAAGTTCGGAAGTTCTCGCCGGATTCGTGATCCGGCGGTCCTTTCGACGCGCAAACGTGTTGATGCTTGTGGAAGTTCCCGGAGACGGCGGAGTCTGTGGGAATGGCGGGTGTGCTCTCTGACCATCAGATAGAGCGATAGAGGGCGAGGAGTAGAACACCATGTACCAGTTCAGTAGAGCCATCTACAGAGAGCTCGCTGCCCAGATTCAAGCTCCGCTACCCGGCGCGCCGCCCACCAGCAACCACGCGGCCGTCCTACATGCGTGTGAGCAGGTGATAACCCGCATGGCAGTCGACCGCCACTACTTCGCTCGCCCCGCGCGCACGCTGTTCCTCGACATCCGCAACTACTTCCCGATGTCAGAGCAGAGCCACGTGCACCACGTCGTCACGCGCTACGTCGGCTACGCACAGCTGTTTCTGAGCGAACACCCGCACGAGGGCTACACCGCGGTCAGCGGCGCGCCGCCGCAGTGTCGCGCGACGACCCGCAAGGGCTCGGCGTGTCAGCGCACGCCGCTGCCGCACAACGGCTACTGCCCCTCCCATCAGCATCTGGCCGATACCGAGAACCGCGAGCTGGCCGCCGCGTGACGCTCGCATAACCTCCAGGCATGCTCCTGGGCGTGGACGTCGGCGGCACCTTCACCGACGCTGTACTGCTCGACGACACCGCGACCGTCTACGCCGCGAAGGTCCCCTCGACGCCCTCAGACGAGGCCGCCGGCGTGCTCGCGGCGGTGACCGACGTGCTCGCGCAGGCCGGGGCGCGAGCGCAGGAGGTGACGCGCTTCGCGCACGGCATGACGGTGGCGACGAACGCGCTGCTGGAGGGCCGTACTGCGCGCACCGCGCTGATCGCGACCGCCGGCTTCACGGATGTGATCGAGCTGGCGCGCCAGAATCGAGCGCATCTGTACGAGCTGTGCGCCACAGCGCCGGCGCCGTTGGTGGCGGCGCCGCTGCGCTTCGGCGCTCCCGAGCGCATGGGGCCGGACGGCGTCGTGCGCGCACTCGACCCCCTCCTCGCGCGCGAGCTGGTCGAGCGGCTCACGCGCGCCGACCCGGAAGCGGTCGCGGTCTCGCTGCTGCACGCATACGCGGATCCGGCCCACGAGCTGCTGCTCGCGACGCTGCTGGCGGAGTTGGCGCCGCACGTTCACGTGTCGCTCTCCTACGAGCTCGTGGGCACGTTTCGCGAGTACGAGCGCACCGCCACGACCGTGCTGGACGCCGCGCTCTCGCCCCTGCTGGCCGCGTATCTCGCCAAGCTCGCGGACGACGCCAGCGCCAGCGGCCTGTGCGAACCGCAGATCATGCAGTCCTCGGGCGGGCTCACCGACATCGACCGCGCCGGCGCGCACGCCGCGCTGACGGTGCTCTCGGGGCCCGCGGGCGGCGTCGCGGGCGCGCTGGCGCTGGCGGAACTCGCCGGGCAGAGCGAGGTGCTGTGCTTCGACATGGGCGGCACCTCTTGCGATGTATGCGTGATCGAGGGCTCACGCGTCGCCGAGACGGCTGCACGCACGATCGCGGGGCGTCCGCTCGCGTTGCCAGCGCTCGACATCCACACGGTAGGCGCGGGCGGCGGCTCGATCGCCTGGCGCGACGCGGGCGGCGCGCTCCGGGTGGGTCCCGCCTCCGCTGGCGCCGACCCCGGTCCCGCTTGTTACGGGCGCGGTGGCAGCGCGGCGACCGTCACAGACGCCAACCTGCTGCTCGGACGCTTGTTGCAGGACTCGCCGTTGGCGGGCGGCCTGACGCTCGATCTGGCCGCGGCCGAGCGCGCGGTCTCGCGCCTCGCGCGTGAGCTCGGCCTCGACACGCTCGCCTGCGCGCTGGGAATCGTGCGCGTCGCCGAGGCGGAGATGCTGGGCGCGCTCCGGGTGATGAGCGTCGAGCGGGGGATCGACCCACGTGGCTTCGCGCTGATGCCGTTCGGCGGGGCCGGGCCACTGCACGCGGCCGCGCTCGCGCGTGCGATCGGCATCTCACGAGTTCTGTGCCCGCGCGCCTCGGGCGTGTTGAGCGCGCTTGGGCTGGCAGCCGCGGCGCCGCGGCGCGACGCGGCGCGCACGGTGATGCTGGATGGCGGCTCGCTGTCGTCCGAGCGCCTTGCGCGGGAGCGCGGCGCGCTCGTGGCCGAGGCGCGCGCGGGGCTCGCGAGCGAGCCGCTGCGCGTGCGCGTGCGCCACGAGCTGCGCTACCGCGGCCAGTCCTTCGAGCTGCCAGTGGACGAGGAGCTCGAGCCGGGCGCGTGCGATCCAGACAGCCTCGCTTCGGGCTCATCCGAGCGCGGCGCGCTCGATTCGCGAGCGCTTCGAGCCGCGTTCGCGCGCGCGCACGAGCAGCGCTACGGCTACCGCGACGAAGGCGCCGACGTCGAGCTCGTGACGATGCGCGTGTCGATCTGGGGTTCGGCTCCGACGCTGCGGCTGCGCGGCACGGGCGAGCGCGGTGCGCCAGCGGAGGTGCGACCGGTCGTGTTCGACGGTGGACCGGTCGCGACGAGCATCGTGCGCGGCGCGCTCGCGCCGGGCGTGCGCGTAGCCGGTCCGGCGCTGTGCGCGCTGCCCGAGTCGACGCTGCTCGTGCCGCGCGGCTGGTCGGGCGAGGTCGACGAGCAGGGGACCGTGACACTGGTGGCCGCAGCGTGAGCACGCTCGATCCGATCGACCTGCAGATCCTCACGGGCGCTCTGCGCGCCGCATGCGAGGAGATGGGCGTCGTGCTCGTTCGCGCGGCGCACTCGTCGAACATCAAGGAGCGCCGCGACGCCTCGACGGCGTTGTTCGACGCCGCGGGACAGATGGTGATGCAGGCGGAGCACATCCCTGTCCACCTCGGCGCGATGCCCGCGGCCGTCGCCGCGGTGCTGGACGAGCGACACGCGCCGGGGGTCTCATGGATCCTCAACGATCCGTTCGCCGGCGGCACGCACCTGCCCGACATCACCGTGATCACGCCTGTGTTCGCGGCCGGCTCCGATGCGCACACGGGCTCCGGCAACGCTCTGCTCGGCTTCGCGGCGAGCCGCGCGCACCACGCGGACGTGGGCGCACGCGTACCGGGATCGATGCCCGCCGACAGCCGCAGCCTCGACGACGAGGGCATCGTGATCTCCCCGCGGCCACTGGACGAGCGCACGCTCGAGCAGCTCGTCGCTCGCATGCGCCAGCCGCGCGAGCGCAGAGCCGACCTGCGTGCCCAGCTCGCCGCCAACCGCACCGGCGCCGAGCGGCTGGCCGAGCTCGCCGGACAGATCGGCGTCGGGCGCCTGCGCGAGGCCACCGACGCGGTGCTCGACTACACCGAGCGACGTACGCGCGCTTGCCTCGCGGCGCTGCCGGACGGCACGGTGCGCGCGCACGACGTGCTCGAGGCGCGGGAGGGCGAGCTGACGCTGTGCCTGCGCGCGCACGTCGAGGGCGAGCGACTGCTGCTCGACTTCTCCGGCAGCGCGCCGCAGCACGATGGCAACCTCAACTGTCCGCTCGCCGTGACTCGCTCGGCGTGCATGTTCGCCGTCCGCGTGCTCACCGACCCTGACGTCCCGGCGACCGCCGGCGCCTATCGGCCGATCGAGCTTCACGTCCCCGAGGGCACACTGCTGAATGCTCGCCCCGGAGCAGCTGTCGCGGGTGGCAACGTCGAGACCTCCTCGCGCGTCGCCGACCTCGTGCTGACGGCGTTCGGGCGAGCGCAGGGCCAGGGCACGATGAACAACCTCACGTTCGGAGACGAGCGCTTCTCCTACTACGAGACGCTCGGCGGCGGCCAGGGTGCCTGCGCGGACGCCGACGGCGCGAGTGGCGTCCACGTGGCGATGAGCAACACGCTCAACACGCCGATCGAGGCGCTCGAGCGCGAGTTCCCGTTGCGCGTCGTCGAGTACGCGCTGCGACGTGGATCGGGCGGCGCGGGCGCCCATCGCGGCGGCGACGGCGTCGCGCGCGAGCTCGAAGCGTTGCGCGAGATGACGTTCTCGCTGATCGCCGAGCGCCGCCGCCAGGCGCCACGCGGCGCGCACGGCGGCGAGCCCGGCGCATGCGGCGCCGACACGCTCGACGGCAAGCCGCTCGCGGCGAAGAGCACGGGCACGCTGCTGCCGGGTCAACGGCTGCGCATCGAAACGCCCGGTGGGGGAGGATTCGGGCATGTCTGAGAACAGCAGCGGCGAGCCGGGCGAGCCGCGATCGGTCGGCTTCCTCGGCCTGGGAATCATGGGGTCGCGCATGGCCGCCAACATCGCCCGCGCGGGATATCGGCTGTCGGTGTGGACGCACACGCCCGGCAAGGCCGCGCGCTGGGCAGAGGCTCACGGCGCCAGTGCGTTCGCGACCCCGGCGGAGGTTGCCGAGCACAGCGACCTGGTCGTGAGCATGGTCGTCGACGGCGAGCAGGTCACCTCGGTGCTGCTCGGCGAGCACGGCGTCGTCGAGGCCGCGCGCGACGGCCTGCTGTGCGTGGACATGTCGACGATCGGGCCCGTCGACGCACGGCGCGTCGCGGCCGGCTTGAACGCGCGCGGCGTGGCGATGCTCGACGCGCCCGTGACCGGCTCCTCTCCACGCGCCGAGGATGGGACGCTGACGATCATGGTCGGCGGCGAGCCCGAGAGCTTCGCGCGCGTGCGGGCAGTGCTGGAGACGATGGGCGAGCTGATCGTGCACGTCGGCGAGCTCGGCCAGGGCCAGATGCTCAAGCTGATCAACAACTCGCTCGGCGCCGCCAACGCCGCGGCCGTGGCCGAGGCGCTGCTGCTCGCTCGAGCCACCGGGGTCGACCTCGACGCGCTCGTAGCGGTCACCTCAGCCGGCTCCGGTGCCTCCGCGCAGCTGGCGCTCAAGTCGACGCCGATGCGCGATCACGACTACACGCCGTTGTTCAAGACCGCGCACATGCTCAAGGACGTGCGCCTGTGCCTGCAGGAGGCGGAGAGCGCCGGCGTGCCGTTCCCGGCGGCCGCCCACGCTCGAGACGTGCTCGCCGCGACTATCGCACGCGGCCATGCGGAGCAAGACTACGCGGCGATGATCGAGGCCGCCGAGGGCTTCGCCGGACGCCGCTTGTAGTGCCTCAGCGGTCCAAGCGACTGGCCAAATGGCCAAAAAAACCCGCGATTTGCAGGCGATTTGGGATTTCAGCTCAGGTTTCGTATCTTTAACGCATTGTGCGGTCTCCGGCTCTAGGGGACCGGCGCAGATTGGTCCTGACGTTTCTGTCTCATCTCGTCCGTCTTTCTTCTATGCCAATTGCTTTCAAAGAATGGGCTGTCGCCGTCCGCGCGCTGGCCGAAGGTGAGCAGCTCCTAACACTCCGCAAGGGCCAGCCGCAGACCGACAAGCCCTTGAAGCTGCCTCACGAGCGCTTCTTCCTCTACCCCACGTTCGACCACCAGCCGGGCGATCTCGTACGCGAGTCCCATCAGCCCGAGTTGCGTCGCGCGCTGGAGGAGGGTGTCTGGAGCGACGGCGAGCCGCCGCTGCACACGTTCATCTCAGGCGCGCCGCTGCAGCAGCCAGATCGTGTTCGCATCCGCGCGTGGGCTGAAGTCACCGACCATTTCACGATCGTCGACCCGCGTTGCGTCGACGCGCTTTCGCCGTTCTACGTGTGGACGCCCGACTACGCCGCAAAGCGCCTTGGCTGGCGCGGCCGCCAGCCGCTGCACGTGCTGCTGCTGCGCACCTACCGCATCCCGCGACCGGTGACGGTCAAAGTCAAGGACGAGTACATGGGCTCGAGCGCGTGGATCGAGCTTCAGCGCGAGCTCCCGTTCGAGGGCACGCCCGTGCTCTCAGACGCCGAGTTCGAGCGTGCCTCCGAGGAGATCCGCTCGATCACCTCGGAAGCCGGCCAGCCCGTACTGGTCTAGACGGGCCTGGTCTAGACGGGCCGCTGCCACTTCAGGGCTTCGCGCGCGGCCTGCGCCCCTGACTGCGGCACCATGATCTCGCGGGGGCCGATCATCGGCGAGTAGCCGCCGATCGAGTTGCGCAGCAGGCACGGTATGCCCTCCTCGAGCAGCAGGCCGGCGATGAACTCGGCCTGCGGCTGACTGTCGGCGAGCGCGACCTTCACGAGCGGTCCGTCGGCGTATTGGGGCTTGATCTTGCGCGCCCTGCGCTGGCGCTCGCTCGCTTCGCTCTCGGCTCCAGGCTCGTGAACCAGCGGCATCCCGCACGCCTCACAGAAGCGCTCGCTGGGCGGGTGCGTGCGCCCGCAGGCCGGGCAGACGATCGTGTCCCTTGCGTTCATCAGCGCACCTCGAGCGCGACCTCCCGGACCTCGGCGCCGTCGATGAAATAGCAGCGCACCTCGGGCTCATCGGCGGCGAGCCCGACGATCACCCACTCGACGCCCGGCCATTTGGCGGCAAAGTTGATGTCGGTCTGCGACGGATACGGGGCCGTGTGAGTGTGCGAGTGGTAGATGGCCCCGATCTCACACTCTTTGGCTCCGAAATCCCTGTACGCCCGGAACAGCTCGTCCTTGTCGATTTCGAAGCGCTTGCGACTGGCATAGACGTTGTTGGTGCGGCGCACCTCGAGCGCCTCGCCGCTTCCGTCAGGCGTGAGGCCGGCGTAGGCGACCAGCCCACAGCACTCTGCGTCGTACTCCTCGCGGGCGTGCGCGATCACGTCGTCCAGCAGCTTTTGGCCGATCACCATGGCGAAAGCTCCCGCTGGCGGCACCAGGCACGGCAGCAGCCGCGCCTACCACCACACGGTCGACTCGAGGTTCTCGATCTCGTCGACCGGCAGCGTGTAGATGCCGCTCGAGAGGTACTTCCAGCCGTCGTCCGCGACCACGAACACGACGTTGCCCTCGTCGAGCTCGCCCGCGATCCGCACGGCGATGCTCGCGATCGCGCCACTGGAGACGCCCGCGAACACTCCCTCCTCGTCGAGCAGCTTGCGCGTCCACACGATCGCGTCGCGATTGGTCACGAAGATCTTGCGGTCGAGCAGCGAGATGTCGATGATCGGCGGGATGAAGCCGTCGTCGAGCGAGCGCAGTCCCTGCACCGGCTCGCCCTGCATCGGCTCGGCGGCGACGATCTTGACGGCGTCGCCGAGCGTCTCCTTCAGGCGCCGGCCGTTGCCCATCAGCGTGCCGCCGGTGCCGAGGCCGGCGACGAACGCTGTCACCTCGTCGAGCTCTTCGAGGATCTCGAGCGCCGTGCCGTTGTAATGGGCGCCCGGGTTGGCCTGGTTGCCGTACTGATACGGCATGTAGCAGGAGGAGTCTTCGCCGGCCATCTCCAAAGCCTTGGCGACGGCACCGTTTGAGCCCTGGTCGCCGGGCGAGTAGACGATCTCGGCTCCATACATGCGCAGCAGCTGGGTGCGCTCGGGCGTGACGTTCTCCGGCATCACGACCTTCAGCTTGTAGCCCTTGCGCGAGCAGATCATCGCCAGCGAGATGCCGGTGTTTCCGGACGTCGGTTCGAGAATCGTCTGCCCGACGCTGACCGCGCCCTTCTCCTCGGCGTCCTCGATCAGCGCCCGCGCCACGCGGTCCTTGACCGAGCCAGTGGGGTTGCGCGACTCGAGCTTGGCCCAGATGCGCACGCCGGGCTTCGGCGACAGACGCGGCAGCTCGATCAGCGGCGTGTGCCCGATCGACTGCACGATGTCCGCGTAGCGGCCGCCGCACGGTCTGTTCCTCAGCCTCTCCGCCGCCATTACTTCACGGAATATAGCGAGGTGCGCAAGCGCGTCGTGAGCCTCGGTCTGGCCGTCCGGCCAGTCGGCCACTAACATCCACAGGCGATGGGCGCGTCCTCGGGCATGTTCGACTTCGACTGGCTGGTCATCGGCTCGGGCTTCGGCGGCAGCGTCTCGGCGCTGCGGCTGAGCGAGAAGGGCTACTCGGTCGGCGTGCTGGAGTGCGGCCGGCGCTTCGCCGACCACGAGTTCGCGAGCGCCACCGCGGACCTGAAGCGCTATTTCTGGAACCCGCGCGTGGGCATGAAGGGGATCTTCCGGCTGACGACGTTCAAAGACGTCTCGGTCGTCTCCGGCTGCGGCGTCGGCGGCGGCAGCCTCGGCTATGCGAACACGCTGTACGTCCCGCCGGACGCGTTCTTCGAGGATCGCCAGTGGGCGGACATGACCGATTGGAGCAGCGCGCTCGCGCCCCACTACGCCGAAGCACAGCGCATGTTGGGCGTGGTCGAAAACCCATACGAGGACCCCGCCGACCAGCTGCTGCGCGAGCTCGGCGAGGAGCTCGGCGTAGGCGACACCTACAAACGCACGCCCGTCGGCATCTTCTTCGGCGCCGACGGCGAGGCGGGCAAGACCGTCGCGGACCCGTTCTTCGGCGGCGAGGGACCCGACCGCACGGGCTGCCACCTGTGCGGCCGCTGCATGGTGGGCTGCGTGCACGGCGCCAAGAACACGCTCGTGAAGAAC
>JASLHP010000129.1 GCA_030149625.1 Solirubrobacteraceae bacterium | reverse complement strand
TCGCGATCGACGACTTCGGCACCGGCTACTCTTCGCTCGCGCACCTCCAGCAGTTTCCAGTCGATGCACTCAAGATCGATCGCTCGTTCATCTCCGGGCTCAGCCACAACAAGGAGGGCGAGACCCTGATCCGCACGCTCGTGCAGCTCGGCAAGGCGCTCTCGATCGAGACGTTCGCCGAGGGCATCGAGCAGCAGCAAGAGCTGTCGCTGCTCAAGGACGAGGAGTGCGACCACGGTCAAGGCTTCCTGTTCGCGCGCCCGCTCGACTCGGCCTCGATCGAGGAGTTCTTCCAGCGCAGCGAAGATGCACCCGAGCTCGCCCACATGCCGCCGCTGCCGCGGCCATAGCGTGTGCCGTCTGTTCGGCATGAGCGCCGGGAGCGAGCCCGCCCGGGCGACGTTCTGGCTGCTGGAAGCGCCCGACAGCCTCGCCGTCCAAAGCCACCGCGAGCCCGATGGAACCGGCCTCGGCTGGTTCGACGCCGACGGCGGGCCGCACCTCAGCAAGCAGGCTCACGCCGCCTACAGCGACCGTCGGTTCGCGCGCGAGGCCCGCGAGCTCAGCGCCGTCAGGTTTCTCGCACACATCCGCTTCGCCTCGACGGGCGCGCTCGAGCGACGCAACACGCATCCGTTCGAGCAGCATGCGCGGCTGTTTGCGCACAACGGCGTGATCGAGGATCTGCCCGCACTCGACGCGCACCTCGGCGATGACCGCCAGCTCGTCAAAGGCGACACCGACTCCGAGCGTCTATTCGCGCTGATCACGCGCGAGATCGCCGCGCGCGACGGGGACGTCGGCGCAGGGATCGAGGCCGCGTGCGGATGGGTGGCGGCGAACCTGCCGGTGTTCGCGATCAACCTGCTGCTCGCGGACGCCCGCGGGCTGTGGGCGCTTCGCTACCCGCAGACGCACCCGCTGTACGTGCTCGAGCGCGAGCCGGGCGAGCCGCTCGTACACGAGAGCAGCCTGGGCACCCGCGTGCAGACGCGGGCCGGGACAGCGCAGCCGCTGGTGGTGCTCGCGAGCGAGCGCATGGACGCGGACCCCGGCTGGCAGCTGTTGAGCTCTGGCGAGCTGCTGCACGTGGACGAGCAGCTGCACGTGCGGACGCGGGTGATCCTCGACGACCCGCCGGCGCGGGCGCTGAGCCTCCGGGATCTCAGCCCGGCGTCGCAGGCGTCGCAGTCGCAGTCGGCGTCCTGACGCGCTCGCCCTTCGGGTCGAACAGCGGCTCTCGCGCGACGATGCCGGTGACCCAGCGGCCGAAGATGTCGACCTCGACGGTCGTTCCCTCCTCGGTCTCGGCGGGCACGTATGCGTACGCGATCGAGCGCGCGACGGTGTAGCCGTAGCCGCCGCTGGTCACGCGTCCGACGATCTCCTCGCCGATGCGCACGGGCTCGTTGCCCAGTGCGACCGAACGCGGGTCCGCGAGCACGAGGCAGCGCAGACGCTTGTCTGGCTTGGCGAGCGCCGGGTGCTTCTCGCCGCCGCCGAGCCCCAGCGCGCCAGCGCCGATGAAGCCTCCCTGCTTGCGCACGCAGAAGCCCAGCCCGGCCTCGTACGGCGTCTCGTCGGGCGTGATGTCAGCCGCCCACACGCGGTAGCCCTTCTCCAGACGCAGCGAGTCGATCGCGCGGTATCCACCGGCCGTCAGGCCATGCTCGCGGCCCGCTTGCCACAGCGTGCGCCAAAGTCCGGCGCCGTACTCGGTGGGGCAGTACAGCTCCCAGCCGAGCTCGCCGACGAACGTGACCCGAAGCGCGCGCACGGGCACGTCGCCGACCGCGAGCTCGCGCATGTGCATGTAAGGGAAGTCGAGCCGATCGTCGGTCAGCGGCGCGAGGATGTCGCACGCGCGTGGGCCCCACAACGCAAAGCAGGCCCAGCGTGCGGTTACGTCGGCGCAGCGCACGCTGCCGTCGTGCGGCGCGTGGCGGCGGATCCAGCTGAGGTCGTGGTTGCCGAAGGCGGTGCCCGTGACGATCGAGAACAGCTCCTCCTCGACGCGCGTTACGGTGAAGTCGCACTCGATTCCGCCGCGACGGTTGAGCATCTGCGTGTAGGTGATCGCGCCGAGGCCGCGCGCGACGTCGTTGTCGCACAGCCGCGCGAGGAACTCGGCGGCGCCCGGACCTGCGATCTCGAGCTTGGCGAACGACGACTCGTCGAACAGCCCGGCGCGCTCGCGCGTGGCGCGGTGCTCGGCGCCGATCGCGGGCGACCAGTGCATTCCCGCCCACCCGCGCGGACGCAGAGACTCATCCCCGGCGGCTGCGTTCGACTCGTACCAGTTGACGCGCTCCCAGCCGGACTTCTCGCCGAACGCGGCGCCGTGCTCGGCATGCCACGGGTAGGCGCTGGAGGTACGCAACGGGCGCCCGGCGAGGCGCTCGTGACCTGGATAGCGGATGTCGTAGTAGGTCTCGTACACCTCCCGCGTGCGCTTGAGCGTGTAGCTGGGCGAACGGAAGTGCGCGCCGAAGCGGCGAATGTCCATCTCCCACACGTCGATCGCGGGCTCGCCTTCGAGCACCCACTCGGCCATCACCTTGCCGACGCCGCCCGCGCCGGCGAGTCCGTGTGCGCAGAAGCCCGCCGCGACGAAGAAGCCGCGCACCTCGCTCTCGCCGAGGCAGAACTCGTTGTCGGGCGTGAACGCCTCGGGCCCGTTGATCAGCCTGGTGACCGTGATCTCGTCCATCACGGGCACGCGTCTGCGCGAGGCCGCCGCGATCTCCTCGAAGCGCGGCCAGTCCTCTTCGAGCAGACGGCCATTGAAGTCCTGTGGGATCGCGTCGAGCAGGTGCTCGTCGAGCGCCCACGGCGCCGAGTGACGCTCGTAGCCGCCCATGATCAGGCCGCCGCCCTCCTCGCGGAAGTAGATCAGCAGGTCGGGGTCGCGCAGCGTCGGCAGGTGCTCGCCCGCACCGCGCGCGCGAAACGGCTGCGTGACGAGGTACTCGTGCGCGAACGGCACGATCGGCACACGCACACCGGCCATGCGCGCGATCTCGGCGGCGAACATGCCGCCGGCGTCGATCACGACCTCGGCCTCGATCGGCCCCCACTCGCTCTGCACGCCACGCACGCGCGCGACGGCGTGCGTGGGAGCCCGATCGACGTCGATTCCCGTGACGCGCGTGTGCGTAAAGACGCGACAGCCGCCCGCCCGCGCGCCGTCGGCGAGCGCCGTCGTCAGCAGCGACGGGTCCAGGTACCCGTCGCTGGGCAGGTAGGAGGCGCAGCGCACGCCGTCGGTGCTCATCAGGGGGAACAGCTCGCGTGCCTGCTCCGCGGAGATCGGCTCGAGCGCCAGCCCGAATGTCTTGGCCCACGCAACCTGACGCATGACCTCCTGCTCGCGCTCGGGCGTGCATGCCAAGCGGATGCCGCCGCACTGCACCCAGCCACAATCCAGCGTGCGGTAGAGCTCGACGGAGTCCATCATCATGCGTGTCAGCGACACGCTCGATCGCAGCTGGCCGACGAGGCCGGCGGAGTGAAACGTCGAGCCGCTCGTGAGCTCGTCGCGCTCGAGCAGCACGACGTCGCGCTCGCCCAGCTTGGCCAGGTGGTAGGCGATCGAGGCGCCCCCGACGCCGCCGCCGATTATGACCACGCGCGCGCGGTCGGGAAGCTCACGCGGTCTGACCATCAGATTCCTCCCGTTCGTTCCCCTCGGCAGCCGCGCTCGCGAGCCATTCGCTCAGCTGTGGCTGCTCGGCAGCTGTGTTCAGGCGCTCGAAGTGCACGCGCGCGTAACGCGCGAAGTCGAAGTCGAGCTCCGAGATCTCCGCCTGCAGGACGCCCCATGCAGCCTCGCGCGCGTCGGAGAGGATGCGCATCAGCGCAAGCGTCGCGCGCTCCGCGTCGGTAGGCGGACGGCTGTGATAGGCGTGCAGCAGGCGCTCGTCGGCGGCCTCGTCGAAGTCGTTGTTGACAGACAGATTTCCGAGGTCGAAACAACGGTGGCCCATGCCGGCGTACTCCCAGTCGACGATCAGCATCCGCTCCTCCTCGCCCCGTGCGCGCGCGCCCGCCTCGTGGCTCGCGCCGGCGACGCGCCCGCCGCTCGCGCGATCGGCCTCGTCAAGGGTCCGCGCGCGGATGATGTTCGCGGCGAGCAGATCGTTGTGGCACGGTCGCGGGTCGCGCAGCGGCAGCGCGACGGCGATGCGCGACGCCAGCGCCGCTGCGCGACCGTAGGCGGAGGGTAGCCGCACGCCGTGCGCGCGAACGCGCATGGCGTAGTCCTCGAGCAGTTCGGGAACCCAGAAGCGCACCGGCAGCTTCGCCGGCGAGTCATGGAAGCCGCGCAGCGCGCGTGCGATCTGTGCGACGCTCGCCGCGAGCTCGTGCGGGACGACTGGGTCGCAGGCGACGAAGCGCGTCACCAGGCAGTCCTCGAAGCAGGCGACGAGCTCAGGCGCGATGCCCAGTTCGGCGGCTACGCGACAGGCGAGCTGCTCGGCCTCGCGATCGATGCCGAGCAGCTCGGTGTCACGGCCGTGTACGCGCACGACGTAGTCCTCGCCACCGAGCGTGACGCGGAAGTTATGGTTGGTGATGCCACCGGAGAGCGGCTGGGGCTGACCCGACAGCACGCCGAGCGATGCCTGCAGACGCGCCAGGATCTCCTCCAGCCGGGCCACGCCAGCACCGTATCTCCGCGCCATAAGGCATGCAACCTATACCTTCAAGCACATGACCGCGGGTGACGTCTCCGGGGGCTCCGTGCCCGGCTCGCGGGCGCCTGCCGATCTGATCGCGCGCGCCGATCTCCGGCGCGCCGTCGTGGCAGCGGCCGTGCGCACCCCGACGCTGGCGTCCGCCGAGTTGAGCCGCGCCGCCTGTGAGGTGTGCATGCCGCGCGACGCGCCTGTGTCGAACGTCGCGGCGGCGGCCTGCGCCCGCGCCTTTGCGCATAGAGTCCCGGCATGGAGCGCTACGAGCTCAGCGGCAAGGTCGCCCTGGTCACCGGCGGCGCGCGCGGCATCGGCTTCGCCACCGCGCGGGCGCTGATCGCGCGCGGCGCGCACGTCGCGATCGTCGATCAGCACGCCGAGGATGCGACAGCCGCCGCCGCGCGGCTGCACGACTCCAGGGCCGTCGCCGTCGTCGGCGACGTCACCGACCGCGCCGCGATGCAGCGCGCGGTCGCGGTCGCGGTGGAGCGCTTCGGCGGCCTCGACGTCGTCGTCGCCAACGCGGGCATCGCCGCGCGCGTGGCCACCTTTCGCGCGTATTCCACCGAGACGTTCGAGCGCGTGCTCGACGTCAACCTGATGGGCGTGTACCGCACCGTCGACGCGGCACTGCCCGAGATCGCGCGCCGGCAAGGGCACATCGTGGTCGTCTCCTCGATCTACGCGTTCATGAACGGCATCGGCGAGATCCCCTACGCGATGAGCAAGGCCGCCGTCGAGCAGCTTGGTCGCGCGTTGCGCGTAGAGCTCGTCCAGCACGGCGCCAGCGCGAGCGTCGCGTACTTCGGCTTCATCGACACCGAGATGGTTCACCAGGGCCTCGACCGTGACCCGCTCGTCAAGGACATGACCAACTCGTTGCCCAAGCCCTTGCGCAAGCGCCTGCAGCCGAGCGTCGCCGGCGAGGCGATCGTGCGCGGCATCGAGCGTCGCCAGCCACGCATCATCCAGCCGCGCCGCTGGACCGTCATGTCCGTGCTGCGCGGCATTCTCGGTCCGCTCAGCGATGCGCGGCTCGAGCACGACGCGCGGGTGCAGGCGCATCTGCGCGCGCTCGACGCGCGCGCAGGCGAAGACCAGCCCACGAGCTCCTGAGGCGCGCCGCCGTCGTTTGGGGTCCCCGTGGCTGGCGCGGTGGCTCGGCTACGTGAAGCGCTCGACGAACTCGAGCGCCGTCTCGGCCACCTCGCGCCAGCCGCCATCGATCGTCAGGCCGTGCCCGCGGCCGGCGATCTCGGCGATCTCCGTCACGCCCGGATTGCGCGACTGCCGTTTGTAGGCCGCGTTCGCGATCGCCCACGGCACCGTGTTGTCGCGCTCGCCAGAGACGATCAGCAGCGGCCCACGGGCTGGACTCCGGCTGTTCACCTTCAGCTCTGTCCACGGGTTCAGGTTCGCGCTGGCGGCCTGGAACAGCGGCGCGCCCGGCGCCGCCACGGCGAATCTGTCGTACAGCTCTCGCGCCTCCTGCGCGCTGACGGCGTTCGCAAAGGCGTAGCGGAACTGCTTGTAGGAAAGCGACACCGCGCGCGTACGGTTGAACGGGTTCGCGAGCACCGGCCTCGCGGCACGCAGCGCCGACAGCGCCAGCGCCAGCACCCCGCGAAACGGCGCCGGGTCGATCGCGACGGTCGCCTCCGCGAGACCCTCGCCAGCGAGCAGCTGCACGAGCAGGCCGCCAAACGAATGCCCGACCAGCGCCGGCTTGCGCTCGAGCCGCCCGAGCACCTCGTCGAAGTGCGCGGCGACCCTTCCGACTGTCTTGCCGGCGAGCGCTTCTGGATTCGCTCGTGCCTGCGCAACCGTCTCCGGATCGTCCGGCCAACCTGGCATCACGGCTGCGTAGCCAGCCTCCTCGAACAGCGCCGCCCAGGGCTCCCAGCTGCTCGCCAGCAGCCACAGCCCGTGCACGAACACGACCGGCGTACGCCCCGTCGCGTTCGCGCTCGCGATCTGCTCCGACTCGTGGTCAGTAAGGCTCGCCATGTCCCGCGCCGTCGAAATTATCCCACCTCGTGCAAGCCCCTTCGCCCGTAGCATCAGGGCATGCAGATCAAACCGTTTGCGATCGAGCGTTACTACGAGCGTTGGGAGTTCAGCGCCGAGCTGATGCTCTCGAGCAGCGACTGCGAGTCCCAGACCGTCGCCGAGCTGCTCCAGCTCGAGCCCGACGCGCGCGAGCGCCTGCTCGCGCTGCGGCTCGGCTACACCGAGGTCGCCGGCTCGCCCGAGCTGCGCGCCGCGGTCGCCGCGCGCTACGAGCGGCTCGCCCCCGAGAACGTGCTCACGCTGGCGGCCGCCGAGGAGGGCATCTTCATCGCCTACCACGCGCTGCTCGCGCCCGGCGAGCACGCGATCGTCGAGTCGCCCTGTTACGGATCGGCGCTCGAGCTCGCACACAGCACGGGCGCCGATGTGAGCCCGTGGTCCCGCCGCTACGAGGACGGTTGGACGCATGACCTCGACGAGCTCGAGCGCCTGCTGCGTCCCGAGACGAAGCTCGTGTACATCAACAGCCCTCACAACCCCACCGGCACGCAGATGCCCAAGGCAACCCTCGAGCGCCTCGTCGGCCTGCTCGCGGAGCGCTCGATCGTGCTGTTCAGCGACGAGGTCTACCAAGGGCTCGAGCACGACCCGGATGAGCGCTTGCCATCCGCCTGCGAGCTGTACTCGCGGGCGATCTCGCTGAACACGGTCTCGAAGGCGTATGGGCTTCCCGGGCTGCGGATCGGTTGGCTCGCCTGCCGCGAGCCCACGCTGCTGCGCACGCTCACCGAGCTCAAGCTGTACACCACGATCTGCTCGAGCGCTCCCAGCGAGCTGCTCGTCGCGCTGGCGTTGCGTCACGGTGACTCGCTGGTGGCGAACAGCCTCCGGCTCGTGCTCGCCAACCTGACCTTGATCGACGACCTGCTCGCCCGCCGTCGGGACCTGTTCGAATGGGTCCGGCCGACAGCCGGCCCGATCGGGTTCCCGCGCGTCGCCGGCGACTTCGACGTGCGGCTGTGGTGCGAAGAGATCGCCGCGCGTGCCGGCGTGCTGCTGCTGCCTGGGAGCGTCTACGGGCAGCCGCGCCACGTGCGCCTCGGCTTCGGTCGCGCAAACCTCGGCGAAGCGATCGCGCGCCTCGACGGCTATCTCGGCTAGAGCACCTTCGACAGGAACGCCTTCGTGCGCTCGTGGCGCGGTTTGGCGAGAACCTCGTGCGGCGGGCCGGCCTCGACGACCACACCTCCGTCCATGAACACGACTGCGTCGGCGACCTCGCGGGCGAAGCCCATCTCATGCGTCACCACGACCATCGTCATCCCGTCCCGCGCGAGGCCGCGCATCACCTCGAGGACGTCGCCCACCAGCTCCGGGTCGAGCGCCGAGGTCGGCTCGTCGAACAGCATCAGCTTGGGCTCCATCGCGAGCGCCCGCGCGATCGCGACGCGCTGCTGCTGGCCGCCTGAGAGCTGCGCCGGGTAGGCGTCGTGCTTCTCGCCCAAACCGACCCGGTCGAGCAGCTCGCGAGCTCGCGCTCGAGCCTCCTCGCGCGGGACCCCCTTCACGCGAATCGGCGCGCAGGTCACGTTCCCCAGTGCTGTCATGTGCCCGAACAGGTTGAAGTGCTGAAAGACCATCCCGATCTCTGCACGCTTGCGCGCGATCTCCGCTTCGCGCAGTTCGTGGAGCTTGTCGGCAACCTGGCGATAGCCGACGAGCTCGCCGTCGACCGATAGGCGCCCCGCGTTGATCTTCTCGAGGTGATTGATGCAACGCAGAAACGTCGACTTGCCCGAGCCCGAGGGCCCGAGCAGGCACATAACTTCGCCGGCGGCAACCTCGAGGTCGATGCCCTTGAGCACCTCGTTGCGCCCGAAGCGCTTGTGGACCGCTTCGGCCTTCACCATCGGCGGGCTCATCGGCGCTGGTCTCCTCCGGCTCGCGCGTGCTCGCCCGGACGCCTGAGGCTCAGCATTCCCTGTGCCACGCGTTCCGGCAGCGTCGCGCTCCGCTCGTGCGAGGAGCCGCGGCCGTAGTGACGCTCGAGGTAGTGCTGGCCCACGTACAGCACACTCGTGCAGGCCAAATACCAGATGCTCGCGTCGATCAGCAGCGGGATCGTCTTGAAGTTGACCGAGTAGATCGCGTCGACCGAGTACAGCAGCTCCGGGACGGCGATCGCGCTGACCAGCGAGGTCGTCTTGAGCATCGAGATCGTCTCGTTCCCGGTCGGCGGGATGATCACGCGCATGGCCTGCGGCAGCACGATGCGACGCATCGTCTGCAGGCGTGTCATGCCCAGCGAGCGAGCGGCATCCGCCTGCCCCTCCTCGACGGAGATGATGCCGGCGCGCACGATCTCTGACATGTAGGCGCCCTCGTTCAGGCCGAGCGCCAGGATGCCCGCGGTGAACGGCGTGATGCTCGTGTTGGCGTTGATGTGGATCAGCGCCGGGCCGAACGGTATGCCGAGGTCGATCATCGGGTAAAGGGCGGCGATGTAGTACCAGAAGAAGATCTGCACGAGCACCGGCGTGCCGCGAAAGAACCAGATGTAAAGCCAGCTCGCGCCCGCGACGAGCTTGTTCGGCGACAGCCGCATCACCGCCAGCAGCACGCCCAGGAGGACCCCGATCGCCATCGCGATGACCGTCAGCTCGACCGTTTTCCGCAACCCTTCGAGAATGCGGTGATCGAACAGGTAGTGGCCGACGACGCTCCACTCGAAACGACTGTTGGTAGCCGCAGAGTTGACGAGCGCGACCGCGGCCACCAGCACGATCGCGGCGGCGATCCATCGTCCTACGTGGCGGACCGGGACGGCCCGGATCTCCTCGGGCCGTCCCCCCTCAGCGGTGACCTCTGGCGAGGGCACCGGCGCCAGCTAGCCGATGGCGCCGTTGATCTTCGGTGCGCTGATCGCGCCCGACTGGATTCCCCACTTTTCGAGGATCTTCAAATACGTGCCGTCGGCCATCAGCTGTTTGAGCGACGCGTAGATCGGCTGCGTCATGCCGCTCGCCTTCGGGATCGCCAAGCCGTAGGGGGCGAACTCGTAGCTTTTGCCGACCAGCTTGAACTGGCCGCCGGACTGCTTGATCTGGTACGCGACGACCGGGGAGTCGGCCATCCCGACTTCCGCGCGGCCACTGGAGACGGCGAGGTTGACCGCGTTCTGGCCGGTGTAGACGAGCACGCTCACCGCCTTCCTGCCCTGTTTGCCGCACTTCTTGCTCTGTGCTTCGGCTTCTTCCTGCTCGACGGTGCCCTTCTCGACGGCGGTCGTCTTGCCACACAGATCGGCGAGTTCGTTGACCCCCGGGTTCGCCGAGGACTTGGCGTAGAAGGAGATGCCGGCGCTGAAGTAGTCGACGAAGTCGACGACCTTCTCGCGTTCCTTGGTGTCAGTGAACGAGGAGGCGCCGACGTCGTAGCGGCCGGCCGCGAGCCCGGGGATGATCGCTTCGAAGTTGGCGTTGACCATTTCGACCTTCAGGCCCATCACTTCGCCGAGCGCCTTCATCATGTCGGCGTCCATGCCGATGATCGTGTGGCCGTCGGGGGCGATGAACTCGTTGGGCGCGTACTGCGCTTCCGTCGCGACGACCAGCTTGCCCTTCGCTTTGATCGCGGCTGGAACTTGCGCGGCGAGCGTCCCCTCGACGCTCGTCGTCGCGGTGGTCGCGGTCGAGCTCGTGCCGCCGCTCCCGCAGCCGGCGAGCACGAGAACGGTGAGCGCGGGTATCCCGATGCGGGCTACGAGCTTGCTCATCGGATCCTCCTCAGTCGAGTTGACAGATGACCCCCCACAGGCCAGGCGGCGAAGTATAGGTAGCGAATCCCCTTGGGATCGCTCAGGGTGGAACGTCCGCCGGGGCCGTCAGGCGACGGAAGGGGTGACTGTAGTGAACTCTCCCTGCGCGAGCAGCTCCCGGAGGTCGTCGGGCGCGGCCGGATGCCCGAGCAGAAAGCCCTGCGCCATCTCGCAGCCCATCTCTTCCAGCGTCACTCGCTGATCGTGCTCCTCGATGCCCTCAGCGACGACGCTCAGCGACAACGATTGTCCGACGACGAGAATCGCGGCGAGCAGCTCACGACTCTGGCCCCCGTCGTTCAACGCCGCCACGAAGCTCCTGTCGATCTTGAGGATGTCGACGGGCATCCGCTGCAGATGCGAGAGCGAGGCGTAGCCGGTGCCGAAGTCGTCGATCGCGACGCGCACCCCCAGCGTCTTGACCTCCTCCAGGCGCTCGCACGCCGCCGGCACGTCGCGCACGAGGGCCGTCTCGGTGATCTCGAGCGTGAGCGAAGACGGTGCGATGCCAGAGCTTTCGAGCGCCTCGCGAACGTCCTCCACGAATTCCTTGCGGTTGAGTTGATAGGCGGACACGTTCACGGAGATTCCGAGGCTGAAGCCTTCGGCGGTCCAGCTCGCCGCCTGTCGGCACGCCTCCTCGAGCACCCAGCGCCCGATCGGCACGATCAGCCGGCTCTCCTCGGCGAGCGGGATGAAGCTGCTCGGCGGCACGACTCCGCGCCGCGGGTGGCGCCAGCGCACGAGCGCCTCGACGCCCACCATCCGCCGCGTCGCGAGGTCGAAGATCGGCTGGTAGAGCAGGAACAGCTGACCGTCGTCCACGGCCGTGCTCAAATCGGCCTCGAGCGCGAGCCGGCCTTCGGCATCGGCGTACAGGCTCGCGTCGAACAGCGCGTAGCGGTCCTTCCCCGCCGCCTTGGCGGCATATAGAGCGAGGTCCGCGTCGCGCAGCAGATCGTCTGGAGTGGCGTAGCGCCCGCTGGCGACGCCGATGCTGGCGGTGATCGAGAACAGCTTGCCGTCGTCGCCGAGTTCGACGGGCTCGCGCAGCGTCTCGGTGAGGCGGTCGGCGAGCATGTCCGGCGTCAGCTCGTCGCTGCTCACCTCGACCAGAACGACGAACTCGTCTCCGCCCAAGCGCCCGACGGTGTCGTGCTCACGCACGGCGCCCTGCAGCCGTTCGCCGGCGATTCGCAACAGCCGATCGCCGGCGGCGTGGCCGAGGTTGTCGTTGACGTGCTTGAAGCCGTCGATGTCGACGTACAGTGCTCCCGCGACCGTGCCCGGCTGGCGCGAGGTACGCGCGAGCATCTGCTTTGCGCGGTCCAGCACCAGCGCGCGGTTGGGCAGGCCTGTGAGTGGATCGTGCAGAGCCTGGTGGGAGAGCTCGCGTGTCTTCTCGTGCACCAGCGTCAGCGCGCGCCTGCGCCCGGTGGCGAGCACGAGCACGAGCACTCCCAGCGTCGCGCTCAGCAGCACCCCGGCGATCAGCAAGAGCAGCGCGTGCGAGCTCTCGAACACGCTGCTCGAGACGGCGGCGGCAAAGCTCTGCACGGTCCAGCCGTTGCCGAGCACGATCTTCCTGCCGAGCGCGTGAGCGGGGAGGGCCCCGCTGGAGAACACGGCATGCGTGTGGCCCGAGGAGTAGCTGAAGCGCACAGCGACGTTCGGGTGCCCCGCGAGCGCGCGCGCAAGCACCACGTCAGGCACGATCAGCTCGCCCAGCCAGCCGACGAACGCGCGCAGTCGCGCCGTCACGGTCTTGGGCACACGTCCGCCCATGTAGACCGGGGTCTCGACGCCCAGCGAGGTCGTCTTGCCGCCGACGACGGGCGCATATGTCGCGACGCCGGTTTCGCGCGCGCTCACCAGCGTCGGCGCGATCGCGCAGTAGTCCATGCCCGCGGGGATGTAGCTCGCGGCGTTGCGCGCGAGTCCCGCGACCGCGAAGCAGTAGTACGGCCGATTTCCCGGCGGCAGGATCCGCAGTGGCCCGGTCGTCCCGACGGAGTCGGGACCCAGCGGCCGTACCGGCGCGGCCGCCAGTCGCGCCTCGAACGCTCGCAGGCGCGCCGCCGGTACGAGCTCGACGAGACCGAGATTGCGCAGCTCCGGGTAGCGCTGCATCGCGTGCACCGATTCCGCCCACCGATCGAAGCCGGCCGCCGACGCTCCCGGGTTGCCGGCGACGAATGCGCTCGCGCTGACGACCAGATCTTCCTCGTGCTGCAGCGCCAGGGTCAGCGCCGAGGCGATCTCGCTCGAGGCGAGGTGGGAGGCGAGTCGTGCCTTGCCGGCTTCCGAACGTGCCACCGCGCGTGCGCCGAGCGCCGCGGCGAGTGACCCTACGAGCGCCAGCGCGACGGCGGCGACGGCCCACGAGCCTCTGCGCCACCGCACGATCGGGCCCATCCGCCTCGGTCCATTGGCACGCACACGGTTTGCATCGGATCGACACGCAGACGGCTGTCGGGCCGCGCCGTCGCGTGGACGGATGGCGGGGCACTCTCGGATGCTGTTTCCCAGCAGCCAGACGACGACATCGCATGGCTCGCGATGCACGGCCGTCCAGCGGGCTAAGGCAACCAGCAGGGTCTGCCGATGAGAGGCTCGTGACCATCTTCGCGCGCTTGCTAAACAGCCTGATCGCCCGACGCCCGGGTGGGCGTCTCACGTTCGCCGGGGGCCTCGCCACGGGCGCCGCGGCGCTGCTTCTCACGGCCGCGCCCGCGGGGGCCGTCGTGACGAGCGTCGGCCCGGTGACGGTCGGTCTGCAACCACGGGCGAGCAGCGTTTATCCGGAGGCGAGCAAGCCGAAAACGTATGCCAATCCCGCCGGGAACCCGGTGCTGCACGGGACCGGCGCCTATGCGATCTTCTGGGACCCGACCGACCATTACTGGGGCGAATGGCAGTCGTCGATCGAAGACTACTTCGAACAGGTCGGCTACGCCAGCGGCGCTCTCGACACGGTCTACGCGGTCGATGCGCAGTACACGGACAAGTCGAACCGCCCAGCTGTTTACGCTCAGAGCTACAAGGGCGGCTACGTTGACGCGCACGCCTACCCCACCCCCGGCTGCGTCGACCCCGAACCGTTCGCGGTGGCCGACCAGATCGGCCTGACGCTCGAAGGGCCTCCCACCGCCGTCTGCCTCACGAGCACGCAGGTTGCGGGCGAACTCGAATCGTTCATCGCACGCGACAAACTCCCCAAGGGCCTCGGCACCGTCTACTACCTGCTCACCCCCCCCGGCGTGACCGTCTGCCTCGACGGCGGCAAAGCTGCCGGCCACTGCTCCGACTACGCGGAATCGAGCGAAGAAAGCTACGAACACAGCTTCTGCAGCTACCACGCCGACATCAACCCGGACGGTCTCGCCTCGGGCGACGGCAGCACGATCCTGTACGCCGTCATCCCATGGACGGCGGGTGGCTTCGGCGACGGGCATCTCATCGAAGCGAGTGACCGCCGCTCGGGCATCGAATGTCAGGACGACGGCATCGACCCGACAGGCAAATCCGGCTACGAACTCGAGGAACACCCACGCGAGCAGCAGCCCAACCAGCAGGTTCCCTGCCCGGACACGGACGGCACCTGTGACTACGGGCTCTCCGACCTGATCATCAACCAGCTCAGCCTCGAGCAGCAGAACATGGTCACCGATCCGCTGCTGAACGCCTGGCAGGACGAACACAAATATGAGAACACGGACGAGTGCCGCTTTCTGTTCGGAGCGACGCGCGGGGGCAGCTCCAGCGCGAATCCGGAAACCGGCGCCGGCTCGCTCTACGACCAGACGTTCGGTGGCGGCGACTACTACCTGAACGACGCCTTCAGCCTCGCCGCGGAGCGGCTGCCCTACCCCGGCGTCCCGTGCCTGAACAACGTCAACCTCGTGCCCAAATTCACCCTGCCAGACCCTGTCAACACAGGTGAAATCGTCGGCTTCAACGGCATGGGATCCGACATCGCGCTCGACGCCGGCCTCGACTACTCGAGCTCTGGCGCGCCGCAGCCCAACTACGCGACTTACACCTGGAACTTCGGCGACGGTACGCCCGAAGTCAGCGGCTACGCACCCGGCTCGCCGACCTGCGAATCCCCCTTCTTGAGTCCATGCGCCGCCAGCGAGTTTCACTCATATCAATACGGCGGCAGCTACGACGTGACGCTCACCGTGAAAGACGTCGCCGGAGACACGATCTCCGTCACCCACACGATCACCGTCAACGGGCCGCCGCCGCCTTCGAGCAGCCCCGGAAGCGCAGGCTCCGGCAGTGGCAGCGCCGGCGGCTCGACCACGCAGGGCACGGGCTCGACCACGCAAGGCACGGGCTCCGCCGCGGGCGAAGGCACGGCGACGATTCCCGCGCCGATCGCCGCTGCCGCGATCGCTCATCAGAAGCTGCGGACCGCACTGCACAGAGGACTGCTCGTCAGCTACTCGGTCAACGAGCAGGTCGCCGGGCGCCTGGAGGTGCTGCTCAGCAGCGCCGTCGCTCGCCGTCTTGGAATCAGCGGCACGCCCGCCACGGGACTACCCGCCGGCTCGCCGGCGGAGCTCGTGATCGCCAAAGCGATCCTCGTGACGACCAAAGCCGGACACAGCGCCGTGCACATCGTCTTCTCCAAGCGCAACGCCGCGCGTCTCGCGCGTGCGCACAAACTCTCGCTGATGCTGCGCATGATCGTGCGCAACGCCGCCAAGAGCAACCCGCTCACCACGACGGTCCTCAGCAACGTCACGCTCGGCTGACCAGCCGGCGCCATCGCTCACTCGCGGTCCTTCTTGCGCTTCGAGCGCGTCCTGTCGCGAAACACGAAGAACCACAGCGCGAACAGGCCGACGTAGCCGAGCGCGATCGACGCCACCGAGACGACGCCCAGCCCCGTGCTGCTGGACGTTTCGGCTTCACCGCCGAGCGCCATCGGCACCGACACCGCCACGCTCACGAACCACGCGAGCGTGAGCGCCATGCTGCCTACAGCCCCGGCCAGTGGCGCACGACGTAGCCGGCGTTGTCGGTGGGCTGCACCTGCCAGCGCGAGGCATACACGCCGCTGCGCCCCGCCGTGTCGTAGAGGATGCCGTCGACGTACATGTAGGTGTGCCCGGCGTTTGCGTACACCGTGATGTACTTGCCCGGACCGGGAGCGCCCCAGCTCTCGAGCTGGCCGGAGGTCTCCGGTGCGCTCAGCAGCCCCCCCGCCGCGAGCGCATAGCTGACCGAGCCCGAGCAGTCGTACGCGTTGTCGATGAACGACCCGTGTCCGCCTCCGTACACGTAAGGGAAGTCGGCGATCTCGTTCGCGCCCGCGATCACCTTCTGTACGACTTCCGGGACGTTCGTCGGAATCGGGATCGTGCCGTTGCCGCCGATCGACTCGCCGCCGGGCACGGGCGTGAGTCGCAGCTGCCGCTGTTGCCTGGAGCTGCGTTCCACGGCCTGCATCTGCGAGAGCTCCTTGCGCACTTCCGCCGTCGACGGGGCGCCCGCTGCGACAATCGCGCCGGCCTTCGCCGGCGCGGCGGCGCTCGCGTGTTCGACGGATGCCGGCGCAGGATAGCTGTCAGCTTCGAGTGGGTCAGCGACCTCCTTGGGCGCCCCCGCGCGATCGGAGCCGGCGATCGTGCCCGCTTTGGCGGCGGCCGCGGCGCGCGGCGGCGGGTCGGACTTGCCGGCACGCTTCGCCGCCGGCGCGACGGAGCCGACCGTCGCTTCGCCGCACGCGCTCAGCGCGCCGAGCGCCAGTAGGCAGCCGGCCATCGCGAGTGCCTTCCGCGGGAAGGTCATGGCGCCTAGGCTAGCGGTACCGTCCGGCGCGATGGGTCGCTACCCTGGTGCGATGCACGATCAAGCGACGGCCGTCGAGCTGCGGTCGCACGTTCGGCTGCTCCACGGCATGCGCAAGCCGGCCAACTGGATGCAGCTCGTGCGCTTTGGCTTCGTCGGCGGCGTCGGCTTCATCGTCAACCTGGCCGTCTACACGCTGTGCGTGCATGGCATCGGGGTCGACTTCCGCTTCGCCAGCGTGATCGCGTGGCTCGTCGCCGTCGTCAACAACTTCGTGCTCAACCGCCACTGGACGTTTGACGCCGCCGACGGCCGCGCGCGCTCGCAGGCGGCCCGCTTCCTGCTCGTCAGTCTGGCCGCCGAGGCGTTCAGCCTGCTGACGCTGACACTGCTCGTACAGGGCGCCGGGTTCGCAAAGGTGCCTGCCCAGGCGCTCGCTGTGGCCGCTTCGATGCCGCTCAACTTCCTCGGAAACAAGCTGTGGAGCTTCCGCTGAGACGCATGGGCGCGCCGCCCCGTTGAGGCCTCGGACACACGACCCAGCCGCTCGCCGGCGGCCCTGCCGGTACCTATACTCTGACTCCCCCCCTCCCGGAGGACCCCTGTGCAGGAGATGGTGATCTACGGCGTCAGCTTCGACATGGTTGGCAAGCAGCCGATCGTGCTCTTGAAGACAGTCGACGGCAACAAGTTCCTGCCGATCTGGATTGGGCACCCCGAGGCCGCGTCGATCCTGATGAAGCTGCAGGGCGCCGGTACGCCACGCCCGATGACGCACGATCTGATGTGCGACATTCTCGGCGAGCTGGACGTCAAGTGCACGCAGGTGTCCGTCACCGAGCTGCGCGAGAACACGTTCTTCGCCTCGATCACCCTCAGCGTGAACGGACGCGAGCTCGAGATCGACTCGCGGCCGAGCGACGCGATCGCTCTCGCGGTGCGCTCCGGCGCGCCGATCTACGCCGCCGAGGAGGTGATCTCCGAGTCCGCGATCGAGTTCGAGCACGACGTCGAGGAGTCCGAGGACGTCGTCGAAAAGTTCAAGGAGTTCCTGGATCAGGTCTCGCCGGAGGACTTCGCCGCGGGCGATTCCTGACCGTCCGCGGCTAGCGCGTGAAGGCGGTGGACAGGACCCGGTCGACGAGTTCCTCGAAACCGATGCCGGCCGCGTCAGCCGCAAGCGGCAGCAGGCTCGTTTCGGTCAGGCCGGGGCCGACGTTCGTCTCGAGCACGGACAGCTCACCGGAGTCGGCCTCGAGCATCAGATCGACGCGCTGCTCGGTTGCCACGGCGTCGCGCG
>JASLHP010000116.1 GCA_030149625.1 Solirubrobacteraceae bacterium | reverse complement strand
GACCGTCGGCGGCCAGCAGCTCCTCGTGGCGCCCGCGCTCGCGAATGGCGCCGTCCTCCAGCACGAGGATCACATCGGCGGACTCGATCGTCGAGAGCCGGTGCGCGATCACCAGCGAGGTGCGCCCGCGCGAGAGCTCGGCGAGCGTGTCCTGGATCAGGCGCTCGGAGACGCTGTCCAGGTGCGAGGTCGCCTCGTCGAAGATCAGGATCGGCGGGTTCTTCAAGATCACGCGCGCGATCGCCACGCGCTGCTTCTCGCCGCCGCTGAGACGGTGCCCGCGCTCGCCGACGAGCGTATCGAGACCATCCGGCAGTCCCGCGATCACGCCCTCGAGGTTCGCCCGTGCGGCCGCCGCCAGCAGCTCCTCGTCGCTCGCCTCCGGCCGGCCGTAGCCGAGGTTCTCGCGCAGCGGCGCGTGGAACAGGAACGTGTCCTGCAGCACCAGCCCGACCGCGTCCGCGAGCGACGCGAACGTCAGCTCGCGGAGATCGTTGCCGTCGATGCGCACCGCGCCAGCCTGCGGGTCGTGGAAGCGCGCCACCAGGTGGCTGAGCGTCGTCTTGCCCGCGCCGCTCGGGCCCACCAGCGCCGCCAGTTGTCCCGGCTCGATCAGCGCGCTCACCGCGCGCAGCGCCGGGCGCTCCTGGCCGGCGTAGGCGAAGCTCACACCGTCGATCTCGATCGCGCCGCGCGGGTTCACCAGGGCGCGCGCGCCGGCGCGCTCGGGCACCTCGAACGGTTCGTCGAGCGTCTCGAAGATCCGCCGCCACGGCGCCAGCGAGCCCGCGATCGCGAGCGCGCCGCCGGCCGCTTCCTGCGCGGTGCCCGCAAAGCGAATCGCGACGATGCTGAACGCGAGCAGCGAGCCAAGCGACAGCTCGCTTTCTGAGACGAGATAGCCGCCCGCCAGCAGCAGCACCGCCGGGCCGATCACCTGCAGCGTGCGCAGCACCATCGTCACCCACTGCGTCGCCATGCCCGCTTCGATCTCGCGGTCGCGCAGCGAGCGGTTGAGCTCCGCGAAGCGACCACGCTCTCGCCGCTCGTGCCCGAAAGACTTCATCAACATCATCCCCGACAGGTCCAGCCGCTCACGCAGATACGCCGTCAGCTCTGAGAGCTCACCCTGCACGCGATCGCGCGCGTCGTAGATCGAGCGCCCGCCGCGACGCAGCCCGAGCGCCACGAACGGCGCGATCAGCAGCGTCAGCAGCGTCAGCTGCCAGCTCAAGAACGCCATCACCGCGATCGACACCGCTGAGGTCATGGCGCTGTTCAGGAGGCTCAAGAGCGTCGTGCCGAGGATGTCGTCGACGCCCTCGACGTCGTTGAGAATCCGCGACATCACGTCACCCGCGCGCTTGCGCGTGAAGTACGCCACCGACTGGCCCACCAGGTGGTCGAACAGCTCGCCGCGCAGGTCCGCGACCACGCGCTCGCTCAAGCTAAGCGTCAAATACGTCTCGGCGACGCCCAGCAGACCACTGGCGACCGTCGCGGCGAACGCCAGCCCGACGATCGCCAGCACCGGCCCAAACGACGCGTGCGGGTGCGTCAGATGGTTCGTGACCGAGCGAATCGCGAGAATCGGCACGACGCTCAACAGCGACTGCGCGAGCACCACCAGCAGCGCCAGCGCGCCGCGGCCGCGATACGGACCCAGGTAGCCGAGCACGCGCGCGAGGATCTGGCGGCGCGCCGGCACGCTCATCCCGCCGCCGCGGCGGTCGTCGCGAGCAGCAGCTCGCCGGCCTGCGCCAGCGACTGCAGGCCGTGCGGGCGGCGCAGCTCGAACGTCGGCAACTCGGCCAGCGACAGCACGCTCTCCCAATTGGCCTCGCCGCGCGGCTGATGACCGTGCTCGATCAGCAGTGGGATCAACGCCGCAGAGGGAACCGGCGCGATCTCGAGCAGATCGACCCACGCCAGCGATACCCAGCCCGCGAAGCGGTGCTCTGGTGCCCGCGGCCCCAGCCCCAGCCGCAGGCGAAAGCCCTGGCGCACCTCCTCGAGCTCCTCGTCGAAGCCCAGGTGCGCGACGGTCGCCGCCGCCAGATCGATCGCACGCGGCCCCACGAACGCGGTGCGGCCGTCGAGGAACAGCATGTCGTCGGCGACGATCGGCCGCCCCTGGCGCGCGAGCCACGCGAGCGTCGAGCTCTTGCCGCTGCCGCGCTCGCCGAGCAGCGCCCACGCGCCGCGGCCGGAGAGGAAGACCCCCGCGTGGAACGCCTCGCGGCCCAGCCAGTTCGCGAACGCGAGCGCCGCGTAGCCGAGCATCGGATGCACGATTTCGTCGGCGTCGAGCGCCGCTTCGGTGCGAAACCACGCCTCGCGCGAGTCGCGGGTCATGGTCGCCTGCCCGTCGAGCAGCTCGACGCGCGCGCATCGATCGTCCATCTCGACATCGCCGGCCGACACGCCGCCGGAGTCAGCCGGTGCGCCGCCGTCAGCAGCCGCGGGTGCGCCGGCCCGGGAGCCCGCGGGTGCGCCAGCCCGGGAGCCCGCGGGTGCGCC
>JASLHP010000110.1 GCA_030149625.1 Solirubrobacteraceae bacterium | reverse complement strand
TGGTCATGGGTGTCGAGGGATGCGTGGCGCTGCCGCGCTCCACGTCCCCGGGCCAGAGGGCAGCCCGCCGGCCCGGGAACGTGAGAGCGCTGGATGGGCACTAGGGTGCGGTCACTGCCCAACTGCCGAGGATTTCGGTTTCTCCCGCCGGCCCTTCGTAGTGCACGAACGCGATGGCGCCGGTCGGACCGGTCCCGCGTTCGACTCCGAGCGATGTGGGCGGCGCTATGAACGCAACACCGATGGGAAACGTCGCGCCCTTCGCTTCTTCGACCGCCCCCTCGTACATGCAGAAGCTGCCTGCTGCGGCGAGCGGTGCTTCCGCGGTGCCCTGGCATTCAGATGGAGCTTTCTTGCCGTTCGTTCCTTCCTGCTCTTCCTTGGTGACGTAGTGGACCGCGCCTTCCGAGAGTCCTTCTTTGAGCGGGATCGGGAACGAGACCGGCTCGGCATCGGTGCCTTCGGTGACTTCCGGGAAGCGCGCCGACCAGGTGCCGGTCTCGGTCTTTTCCTTGGGCAGGGTTTCGGTGAAGCCGGTGGTGCCGTTGCACGCATGGGTCGCGCTCCCTGCTCCGACTTTGAATTCGGCGCCGCCTTCTTTGCACGCCGCGCTGCCTTTCGCGAGCGCGGTGTCGGTGACGCTTTCGCCGTTGCTGCCCGCGGTGCCGGTCGCGCCCGTTGCGCCGGTTTCGCCCTTGGCGCCCGCTGCGCCCCCGGGACCAGCGGGGCCGGTCGGCCCGGCCGGGCCCGTCGCACCGGTCGCGCCTTTGGGGCCGGCAGGGCCTCTTGGGCCCGGCTTGCCCTTGGCGGGGGCCTTCTTCTTGGCTGCGGCAGTGACAGCGCTTGCCCTCGTACTCGAGCCTCGGTTGGGGCTGCTCGCGGCGAACGCCCCGCCGGTGACCGCGAACACCAAGGCGAAGAAGGCCATGATCGTCGCGGGACTTAGATGCTTGCGTATCGCTGAGACCGTCATTGCTTGTCCCCTCCCGAGAAGTCGAGCGTGCCGGCGCTCAGCGCCATGCACACCTGTTGTTGGTACGAACGAAGGATTCGGCGTGGAGCGCGAGCGCCGAGGCCGCGCGGGCCCTGAAGGGGCCGCACGCTCGGGACGCTGGATGCCGCGGCGGTAGCTGAGAGCCGACGCGAACGCCTACCGTGTCGCGCCCCCCGCGGTGTGCATAGCCGCGCCGGGGTGTGAGCCTCGCCCGAGACTCCGCTCGCGACGCGCTCGGGACGGATTCCGGATGGGCCGCAACCGATCGAGTCAGCGCGGACGTCAGTGCCTGGTGCTGCCAGCTGCATTCCCTCTCCCGCTCCTCCGTGCCTGATCCACGAGCGACGTCGCGCGCTCCCCGACTGCTGGTCACAACGCGTCGCCCGTGCCAAATAAACGTTGTCAAGCACGCTATAGCATTCCTCTAAGAGAAGTCAAGCGAGAACCGTTACAGCGAGCAAACAGTGCCACTGCATTCAGGTTTTCCGGGGTTCTTCTAGGGGAGAATCCGCGCGAACGGATCGATGCAGAGAGCTTTGCGGAGGCCTGCGGGCGCCGTGCGCGGCCTCGATAAACGAGCGCGTCGGGACGCGAATTGACGTTGCGATGTGCCGCTGACGCGCCGCCGGGGAGCCGCGCAGCGGCGCGGCGGTGACCCTCCTTCTCCACACGCTAGATAATTGCGCTCCAAACGGGCGCCGATAAGTCAAGGCCTAGAAAGCTTTGGACACCGGCTCCTCGCGAGACCGGTCGGCCTCGGCCGCTCGATGCGCGGCTACGAGCGCCGCGGGCAGGGCACGGCTGTATGCGCGCGCGCCTGGCCGCCGCCCATGAAGACGAACGTGGCCCCGAACGGGAAGCCGCCGCTTGGGCAGCTGCTCGGCAGCCCCACGCCCGGAGGATGGTACGCGACGAGCTTGCCGCCGCTGCGTTCGAAGTAGGTCAGACGACCGCCGATCGTCAGCTGCATCTGCGTCAGCGAAATGTCGGGTGCTTCCGGAAAGCTCGGGATCGGCGGCACGACGATGCTCAGCTGCCCGCGCAACAACACCCCGGAGAGCACGACCTGTGCATATACGGGAAGCACGCCAAAGGCATACACCAGGACGTGCAGGTAGCCATCCGGAGAAGGCGCGGCGAACATTTCCAGCGAGACGCGCTCCGTGACGGTCGCGACTTTGAGAGGCAGCTCGACGATCGCGCTGCCATAGCCCATGCGCGAGTTCGCGGGACATGCTTCGCCGCCGATTGCTTCGAGCTCGCTCGCGGGACACGACGCCAGGCCGAGCCCGCTCGTCGCCAGCCCCAGATTCGACGGGTAGGCGAGTTGCATCGCGCTCAACGCCGGAGGCGCGTGCCCGTCGTGCGCTCGGAGCTGAAATCCCAAGGAGACCGCCGTGGCCGTCCCCAGCCGCTCCGGTGTCAGCCTGGCGCTGATTTCGGCGGTCTGAGCGGCGCTGGCGCCCCCCGCGACGCAGCAGCAGAGCGCAAGCGCCAACACGAAGCAGAGCCCGAGACGGGGCGGTCGCGCGTCTCCTCCCAGCCCGACGATCAAAGCAGCTTGCCGCGGCGCGCGACAGCGCCGTCTTCGAGTTCTGGCCGTCTGCGATCCATCTCCCCTCCCTTGCGCGCACGTCTTCACGCTCAGGATAGTCCTCTCGGTAGGGCATAGCCACACGTCAACGCTTCGCTCAGCGAGCCGTCTCGCCAGGGAGCCGGCGACGATACGATGCGCATGGCGCGCCGACGTAGCTCAGCTGGTAGAGCACCGCTCTTGTAAAGCGGATGTCGCCGGTTCGATCCCGGCCGTCGGCTTGTCTGACGACACGCGAATGACGACACGACGAATGCGAACAAGCCGCCGAGCGCCACGCGACTGGCCACCGCCGAGCGCCACGGGCGCCACCGCAAGGCACCCCGCGCGTCGAGCCGTTCATACTGAAGCGCATGGATCCCAGCCACGCAGCTGAGCTGCTTGCCCGCGAGCGTGCGCGTATCGAACACGCGCTTGGCAAGCAGGCGCCGCACGACAGCGAAGCCGTCGCCGATCCGTTCGAGGCCGCCGACGTCGGCGAGGATCTGTTCGACGAGGAGCTCGCGCAGAGCCAAGCCGAGCGGCTGCGCGAGGAGATGGATGCGATCGAGCGTGCCGAACAGCGTCTCGCGGAGGGCGGCTACGGCGTCTCGGTCGAGAGCGGCGAGCCGATCGCAGACGCGCGGCTGGAGGCGATCCCGTGGGCGGAGCGCACGGCTG
>JASLHP010000050.1 GCA_030149625.1 Solirubrobacteraceae bacterium | reverse complement strand
ACTCGACTGGCTCGAATGGGAGCTCCAGCGCGCGTTCGCGGGCGAGGCCGAGCACCCGCTGCTCGCCAGCCTGGGGGCGACCGTGCGCGAATGTGCCCTCGCACGCGAGCCGTTCGTGCGCCTGATCGAGGCCAACCGCGTCGACCAGCGCGTCAGCCGCTACGAGACGTGGGCGCAGTTGCGCGACTACTGCGCGCTGTCGGCCGACCCCGTCGGCGAGATCGTGCTCGGCGTCTTCGGTCTCGCCACGCCCGCGCGGATCGTGCTCTCAGACGCGATCTGCACGGCGCTGCAGCTGACCGAGCACTGCCAGGACGTCGCGGAGGACTTGGCGCGCGGACGCGTGTACCTGCCCGCCGAGGACCTGCGCCGTTTCGGCTGCGAGGAGGCGGAGCTCGCGCGCGAGCACGCGGGCGCGCCGCTGCGCGAGGTGCTCGCCTTCGAGGTCGCGCGTGCGCGGGCGCTGCTCGCCGACGGCGCGCCACTGCTCGCCCAACTGCGCGGCCGACCGCGGCTCGCCGTCGCCGCATTCGCTGCCGGCGGGCTCGCCGCGCTTGATGCGATCGAGCGCGCAAGCTACGACGTGCTCGGCGGTGCGCCGAGCGCAGGGAGCCTGCGACGGCTCGCGGCGCTCCGGCGGGCGCTGCGGGCCGGGCGCGTCGCGGCTGCCGGGAGCGCCAGCTCGTGAGCTCGCGGATCGAGACCGCGCGGGCCTATGGCCACTGCGAAGCGCTGACGCGCGCGCAGGCCGCCAACTTCTTCTACGGCATCCGCCTGCTGGCGCCCGAGCGGCGCCGCGCGATGTGCGCGGTGTACGCGTTCGCGCGCCGCGTCGACGACATCGGCGACGGGACGCTTGCGCCGGCTGAGAAGCTGCGTCTGCTCGACGCCGAGGACCGCGCGCTCGCGGCGCTCGCGGCGGGCACGCGCACGCCGGCGGGCGCAGCGTCGCACGGCGCCGACGCGCCCGCCGCCGAGGATCCGGTGATGCTTGCGCTCGCGGACGCGCAGCGGCGCTTTCCGCTCGAGCCGAGCGTGCTCGGCGAGCTGATCGAGGGCGTGCGCATGGACCTCGCCGGCACCACCTACGAGAGCTTCGACGAGCTCGTCGTGTACTGCCGCCGCGTCGCCGGCGCGATCGGACGTGTGTGCCTGTCGATCTTCGGCCTGCGCGAGCGGGCGGCGGCCGAAGCACCGCTCGCGCGGCGACTCGCGGACGAGCTCGGCGTCGCGCTGCAGCTGACCAACATCCTGCGCGACGTGCGCGAGGACGCGCTGCGAGGACGCGTCTACCTGCCGGGCGAGGATCTGCGGCGCTTCGGCGTGACGATCGCGGCGGGCTCGCCGGCTGGACCCGTGGCCGATCCCGGCGAGCTCGAGCGGCTGTCCGCGCTCGTGCGCTTCGAGTGCGATCGCGCGCGCGAGTGGTTCGAGCGGGGCATGCGGCTCACCGGCATGCTCGACCGCCGCAGCGCCGCGTGCGTGCTGGCGATGGCGGGTATCTACCGGCGCCTGCTCGAGCGCATCGACGCTCACCCCGAGCAGGTGGCGTGCCGGCGGCTGTCGCTGCCCGCGCGCGAGAAGGCCTGGGTCGCCGCGCGCGGCATGCTCGGGGCCGGCACGTGAGCGCTCGCGGATCCTCGTGCGCCGGCCGCGTCGCGATCGTCGGCGGTGGGCTCGCCGGCATCACCGCCGCGCTCGACTGCGCGGCGGCGGGCGCGAGCGTGACGCTCGTCGAGGTCAGGCGCCGGCTCGGCGGCGCGGCGTACTCCTTCGAACGCGACGGCATGCAGCTGGACAACGGTCAACACGTGTTCCTGCGTTGCTGCGTCGCCTACCGCGCGCTGCTCGCGCGACTCGGCAGCGAGCGGCTGACATCGGTGCAGCCGCGTCTGGAGATTCCCGTGCTGAAGCCCGGCCACACGCCGGTACTGCTGCGACGCGGAGCGCTGCCGGCGCCCGCGCAGCTGGCCGGAGCGCTCGTCCGCTACCCCCACCTGACGCTCATCGAGCGTCTCGGCGCGGCCCGCGCCGCGCTCGCGCTGACGCGCATCGACCCACAGGATCGGATGCTCGACACGCAGACGTTCGGCGCCTGGCTCGCACGTCGCGGCCAGGGCCCGCGCGCGCTGGCCGCGCTATGGGACCTGATCGCGCTGCCGACGCTCAATCTGCCCGCCGCGGAGGCGTCGCTGGCGCTCGCGGCGTTCGTGTTTCGCACGGGCTTGCTGTCGAGCGCGGATGCCGGCGACATCGGCTTCCACGACGCGACGCTCGCGCGGACGATCGCTGGGCCCGCCGAGACGGCGCTGCGCGACGCCGGCGTCGAGGTGCGGCTCGGCTGGCGCGCCGAGCGTCTGGAGCAGAGCGCGGGCGGGGTGGAGGTCCACGCTCGCGACGAGGCGCTCACCGCGGATGCGACCGTGATCGCCGTGCCCCATGCGCGCGCCGCGACGTTGCTCGAGCCGCTGCTCGGCGAGCCGGCGCGCGCGCTGCGAGGGCTCGGCAGCTCGCCGATCGTCAACCTGCACGTCGTCTATGACCGGCAAGTCTGCGAGCAGCCGTTCGCGGCCGGCGTGGGCACGCCGGTGCAGTACGTGTTCGATCGCACCCGTGCCGCTGACGCGCCCGCCGGCTGCCAATATCTGGCCGTGTCGCTGTCGGGCGCCGAGCGTGAGATGAGCATGAGCGCGGACGCGCTGCGCGAGCGCTACCTGCCGGCGCTCGGCGAGCTGTTCCCGCGCGCGCGGCGGGCGAACGTGGAGCGCTTCCTGGTCACGCGTGAGCACGCCGCCACGTTCCGTGCCGCGCCCGGCTGCGCACGTCTGCGCCTGGGCCCGAAGACGGCCGTCCCCGGTCTGGCGCTCGCGGGCGCGTGGACGCAGACGGGCTGGCCGGCGACGCTCGAGGGCGCCGTGCTGAGCGGCCATGCCGCGGCCGCGGAGGCGCTGCGCGCGCTCGGTGGAGCCTCGCCGTCGCGCGCTTGGGGCGGCGACGCGCGGCGCGGGGCGCTCGCCGGATGAGCGCGAC
>JASLHP010000421.1 GCA_030149625.1 Solirubrobacteraceae bacterium | reverse complement strand
GCACGCAGACGCGCGTTGCGCCCGCGTCCAGCGTGTCGCTGACGTTGCTCGTGTCCAGGCCGCCGATCGCGAAGAACGGCACCCGCGCGTGCGCCGCCGCGTAGCGAACCAGCTCCACGCCGACCGCCGCGCGGCCAGGCTTGGTGGGGGTCTCGTGAATCGGACCGACGCCGATGTAGTCGACGACGCTCGCGTCGACGGCGTCTATCTGCGCCGGCGAATGCGTTGACAGGCCGACGAGCATCTCGGGGCCGACGAGCTCGCGCACCTCCGCCGGCGGGATGTCCTGTTGACCTACGTGGATGCCGTCGGCGCCCGCTTCGCGTGCCACCCACGGCCGGTCGTTGACGATCAGGAGCGCGCCGAGCTCCGCGCACAGCGCGCGCGCGGCGGTTGCCTCGGAGACGAGCTCCTCGTTGCGCATGTGCTTCTCGCGCAACTGCACGATGTCGACGCCACCAGCGATCGCGGCGCGCAACAACGTCGGCAGCTCGCGCCCCTCGGGGGCGGCTCCGCACACGAGGTAGAGTCGCGCGGCGGCGAGCTGCGCGAGGCGCTCGGTGCGTTGATCGGGCTCTGCCATCCGCCGGAAGTCTGGCACGCTCCGCGTCTCACGTCGCGCCCGCCGCGGGCTAGCATCATCGCCATGGCCGACAACCACTCAGTCGACGTGCTCGTGGTCGGCGGCGGCATCATCGGCTTGGCGACGGCCTGGCGCGCGCGCCAAGCCGGGATGACCGTGACCGTGCTCGAGCGCGAACGCGTCGGTAGCGGCACCTCGAGCGTCGCGGCCGGGATGCTCGCGCCCGTCGCCGAGGCGGAGTTCGGCGTCGCGGGTGAACAGCTGCTGGAGCTGGGCCTGCGCTCGCGCGCCATGTGGCCCGCGTTCGCCGCCGAGCTCGAGTCCGCTTCCGGAATGCATGTGGAGTTGCTGCGGACGGGCACGCTGCTGGTGGCGCGCGACGATGATGACGCGCGCGAGCTCGAGCGCCAGCTCGACTTCCGCCGCTCGCTCGGGCTGGCGGTGCGGCGGCTGCGCCCCAGCGAGGCCCGCGCGCTCGAGCCGGCGCTCGCCCCGACCGTGCGGCTCGCGCTCGAGGCACCGGAGGATCACTCGGTCGAACCGCGCGCGGTCCTGGCCGCGCTGCGGCGGGCATGCGAAGTCTCCGGCGTGGTTCTCCGCGAGCACACGCGCGTGGCGCGAGTCGCGCTCGACGGCGATGCGCTGGAGCACGGCGATGCGCTCGACCGCGGCGATGCGCTGGAGCACGGCGATGCGCTGGAGCACGGCGATACGAGTGGCGAGGTCGCGTCGGCGCGGATCGCGGGCGTGATGCTCGAGGGCGGCGAGCGGGTGCGCGCCGCGCAGGTTGTGCTCGCGGCCGGCGTATGGAGCGAGAGCGTCGAGGGGCTGCCCGCCGGCGCGGCTGTGCCGGTGCGGCCCGTCAAGGGTCAGATCATGCGCTTGCGGGATCCGGCCGGGCCTGGGCTGCTGCGTCGCGTGCTGCGCTTTCACGGCGGCTATCTCGTACCGCGAAGCGACGGGCGTTACGTGCTCGGAGCGACGGTCGAGGAGCGCGGGTACGAGCTGGCGCCGACCGCGGGCGGCGTGTATGAGCTCCTGCGCGACGCCCGCGAGCTCGTCCCGGGCATCAGCGAGCTGGAGATCGAGGAGCTCTCGGCGGGGCTGCGCCCGGGCACGCCCGACAACGCGCCGGCGATCGGCCGCGGCAGCGTGCACGGACTGGTCTGGGCGACTGGCCACTATCGCAACGGCATCCTGCTCGCACCGCTCACGGCCGAGCTCGTCGCCGAGCTTCTCGAGGGGAGCGCGCAAGCGGGTGCGGAGCGGGCCGCGAGCGAGAAGCTGCTGGCCGCCTGTGCGCCCGGGCGCTTCGAGGTGACATCGGCTCGTCCTGCTCCCGCCCCGGCCGGGGCAACGCTCGGTGTCGCCTCGTGATCGTGCTGAACGGTCAGCGCTCGGACGTGCGCGCCGGCGAGAGCATCGGCGCGGTGCTCGCCAACATGGGCCTCGACACAGACGCACGCGGGGTTGCGGTGGCGGTCGACGGCGAGGTCGTGCCGCGCGCGCAATGGCAGTCGTTCACTCTCTATGAGAACGCTCGCGTCGAGGTGTTGACGGCGATGCAGGGAGGATGATCGGCGCGATGGCCGAGCCGCCGGCGAGCGCGGTGAGCGTCTCGAGCGAGCTGACGATCGCGGGGCGAGCGCTGCGCTCGCGACTGCTGCTCGGCACGGGTGGCTTTTCGTCTTTGGAGCTGATGGCGGCGGCGATCGCGGCCAGCGGGAGCGAGCTCGTGACCGTCGCGCTGCGGCGGTTGGCGCCCACACGTCCGGGTGCGGATCGCAACCGCCGCGGATCGTTGATCGACGTGCTCGCCGACGCCGGCGTACAGCTGCTGCCGAACACCGCCGGCTGCCACACGGCGCGCGACGCGGTGCTGACGGCGCGCATGGCACGCGAGGCGTTCGCGACCGACTGGATCAAGCTGGAGGTGATCGGCGACGAGGAGACGCTGCTGCCGGACGCGCCGGAGCTGTTGCGCGCCGCCGAGGAGCTGGTCGACGACGGCTTCGTGGTGCTTCCCTACACGACCGATGACCCAGTGCTCGCACGCCGGCTCGCCGACGTCGGCTGCGCCGCCGTGATGCCGCTTGGCTCGCCGATCGGCAGCGGCATGGGCATCCGCAACCCGTACAACATCGCCCTGATCAGGGAGGCGGTGGATGTGCCGGTGGTACTCGACGCAGGCATCGGCACCGCCTCCGACGCGGCGCTGGCGATGGAGCTCGGCTGTGACGCGGTGATGGCGGCCTCGGCGATCGCTCGAGCTCAGGATCCCGTGGCGATGGCGCGCGCCATGTGCGCCGCCGTCGCGGCCGGCCGCCTGGCACGCGGCGCGGGTCGGATACCGCGCCGTCTGTACGCGACGCCGTCGACGCCGGACGCGGGTCGGGCCGATTTCGGTCCGACCGCTGGGCTCAGCTGACGACTTCGATCGTGCCGTTCATCGTCACCGGGTACAGGGTGCACTCGTAGTGGATCACGCCGGGCTTCTCGACCTCGACTTCGAACGTGCCGCCTTCGCCGAAGTTCTTCGAGGCGATCCGCTGTGGCCCACCGACGCTGGTGACGTTCGCCTGCGTCGAGTCGTAGTTCGTCCACCTGATCCTGCTGCCCAGCTTCACCCGCACCGTGTCCGGCTGGATCGTGATGTCGCGATAGGCGATCTGCACGGTGCCGCTCTGCACGGGCGCCGACGGGGACGGCGAGGCGAACCTGGGCGTGCCGTCGGCTTTCACCGTCTCAGGAGCGCTCGTCGGCTTGGGCTTCGTCGTGGCGGTCGCAGCGCCGCTGCTCGCGCTCGAGGGGGCCGGCTCATGCGAGGCGCCGCAGCCGGCGGCGAGCAGCAGCGCGCAGCACGCGATGCCGGCGGCAATCCCCGTTTTCATGTGTGGCGAGCCCCGCTCGAGGAGCGCATGCGGCCAGACGATCGCATACGGCGAGCTTCCTGGTCGCCAAGTCGTTACCGCACTTGCGCGCGCAGCGCCTACACTGGCCGATTCGATGACGCCACGCCACTTCCTCACCGGGGCGGAGCTGAACGCCGCTGAGCTGGGAGCGCTGCTCGACCGTGCGCTGGAGCTCAAGCACGCGCCGCTGAGCTCGCGGGCGCTCGACGGCCGCAGCGTGGCGCTGATCTTCGAGAAGCCTTCGACGCGTACGCGCGTGTCCTTCGAGGTCGGCATTCGGGAGCTGGGTGGCCACGCGGTCGTGCTGCGCTCCGACGAGCTGCAGCTCTCGCGCGGCGAGGCGCCGCGCGACACGGCGCTCGTGCTCGCTCGACATGTCGCCGCGGTCGGCCTGCGCACCGGCGCCGACGCGATCCTCGAAGAGCTCGCCGCGTACAGCACGGTGCCGATCGTGAACATGCTGAGCGCGCGTCATCACCCCTGTCAGGCGCTCGCGGATCTGCTGACGCTGCGCGAGGCATGCGGCTCGCTCGAAGGCCTGCGCATCGCCTACGTCGGCGACGGCAACAACATCGCGCGCTCACTCGCCGTGCTCGGGGCGCTGGCCGGGATGCACGTGGCGTTCGCGTCGCCTGCCGGCTACACGCTCGAGGACCTCGAGCTGCCGGATGGCGCCGCGGGCACGATCAGCCACCACAGCGACCCCTACGAGGCGGTGCGGGACGCCGCCGCCGTCTACACCGATGTGTGGGTGAGCATGGGCGACGAGGCCACGGCCCCCCGGCGCCGGCGCGACCTGGCGGGCTACCGCGTCGACGACGCGTTGCTGGATGCCGCGGCGCCGGGCGCGTTCGCGATGCACGACCTGCCGGCGCATCCCGGCGAGGAGATCGCCGCCGAGGTGCTGTACGGCTCGCGCGAGCGCATCTGGGACCAGGCGGAGAACCGCCGCCACGCCCAGAAGGCGCTGCTCGAGCTGCTGGTGGCGCCGGCGTGAGCATCGAGGCTCCCGCCCGCCCCGAGGGCTCGCCGCGGCCGCAGCGCGGCGACGAGCTCGAGCTGACGGTCGAGTCGCTCGCGTTCGGCGGCGAGGGCGTGGCGCGCCTCGGCGACGGCGGCTACGTGGTGTTCGTCGCCGATGCGATCCCGGGCGACCGCGTGCGCGCGGTCGTGCACAAGCGCAAGCGCAGCTACGCGCACGCGCGCACGCTGGAGGTGCTCGAGCCGAGCCCAGAGCGGATCGCGCCGACGGCGGCGCATCCCGGCGTGCCGTGGCAGGTGCTCTCCTATGAGCGCCAGCTCGAGATCAAGCGGGGTCAAGTCGACGACGCGCTGCGGCGCATCGGCCGGCTCGACGGCTTCGAGCTGCAGGAGATCGTGCCCGCGCTCCAGCGATGGCGCTACCGCAACAAGCTCGAGTACTCGTTTGGCGAAGACGGCGACGGCGCGCGGCCCGAGCTGGTGTGTGGCTTTCACGCTCCGGCGGGCGGCAACCGCGTGACCGCGATCGAGGACTGCCTGCTGGCATCCGAGCTCGGCAACCGCGCGCGCGTGGCCGCGCTTGACTGGTGCCGCGCCGAGGGGCTCACGGCCTGGGAGCGCAGCAGCGTTCCCCGCGGCGCGCGCGACGCGCGGACGGAGCCGGCGAGCGACGGGCGCGCGCGACTGCGCAACCTGGTCGTGCGCGAAGGCCGGCGCACCGGCAAGCTGCAGGTGCGGATCGTGAGCACCGACGGGGAGCTGGAGGCGGGCTCGCTCGCGGCGGCGCTCAGCGCGGAGCTCGGCGACGGCCTGTCGGGAGTGCTGTGGACCCGCTCGCGCAGCGTCGCCGAGACGACCGCCGGCGGCGAGACCGAGCTCGTGTGGGGGGAGGCGGAGCTGCCGGAGCGGCTCGGCGAGCTCGATCTGCAGATCTCCGCCGAGGCGTTCTTTCAGACCAACACCGAGATGGCCGAGCTGCTGTACGGGATCGTCGCCGAGTACGCCGCGCTCGAGGGCTGGGAGCGCGTCTACGACCTGTACTCGGGAATCGGCACGATTGCGCTCACGCTCGCGCCGCGCGCCGGCGAGCTGTGGGGCATCGAGCTCGTCGAGCGGGCCGTCGCGGACGCGATCGCGGCCGCGCGGCGCAACGAGGTCACCAATGTCCACTTCTTCGCCGGCGACAGCCGCACGGCGCTACCGGAGTTGCTCGGGCGCGCGGGGCGTCCCGACGTGCTCGTCGTTGACCCGCCGCGCGCGGGCCTGTCGAAGAAGGTCGTGCACCGCATCGTCGACGCCGCGCCTCGGCGCATCGTGTACGTCTCCTGCAATCCGACCACGCTTGCGCCCAACGCCGCCGAACTGGCCGAGGCCGGGTGGGTGCTGCGCAAGGTCCGCCCGGTTGACATGTTCCCGCAGACGCACCACATCGAGTGCGTCGCCGTGCTCGAGCGTGACGACGGTCCGCCTCGGTCGTCGTCCGCGTAACGCGTCGTCGGCGGCTGCGAAGATCCATCTATTCGGCTCGGTGTGCTGCCGAGATGGCGACGCGAACACGGGAGGCGATTGGGATGGCGAAGGACTTCAAGGCGTTCCTGCTCAGAGGCAACGTGGTCGATCTCGCGGTCGGCATCGTGATCGGGGCAGCCTTCGGGGCGGTCGTGACGGCTCTCGTAAAGGACCTTCTGACGCCGATCGTGGCCGCGATCATCGGCAAGCCGGACTTCTCGAACCTGGCTTTCACGATCAATCACAGCACGTTTGCCTATGGCGAATTCATCAACTCGCTGATCGCCTTCGTCTCGATCGCCGCGGCGGTCTTCTTCTTCGTCGTCCAGCCCGTCAACGCGCTGATGGAGCGTCGCAAGACGGGTCTCGAGACGGAGTCCGAGACGCGGCCGTGCAGCGAGTGCCTGAGCGAGATCCCCCGCCAAGCCCGCAAGTGCGCGTTCTGCGCCTCGCCGCAACAGGCGGCTGGCTAGTCAAGCCGGTGCGCCGCCGCGCGGGAGAGCCTGCAGCCCGCGGTCGGGAGTGCGCACGCGAGCGCGCCGGCGCGCGCGAGCCCGGACTGGCGCTGCGCGGCTGACGGGGTGCGCCCCTGCGGGCGGACGACGGCGACCCGATAGACGAGCGGGCCTCGCAGCAGGAAGACGTCCTCCTCGGCGGCGGCGTCGGGGTTGACCCAGCTGAGCGTGCGGGCGTGCCGCGGTTGCGGCGCGGATCCTGCGATGCCGGCGCGATGGCAGCGCGTGTCGCTCGCCTCGATGAAGAACTTGCGCGCCTGCGCGGAGTCGGCGAACATGAACACGTCGGCGGCGACGTCTTCTCGCGCCGATGTGAGCTGGGGGTCGATCACCCAGTCGCGCATCTCGAAGCTGGCCGGCCACAGCCACCCTGCCCGGCTCGAGTCAATCGCGGAGCGCAGGCCCGACGGCTGTTCATCGGACCAGGGCTCGCTCGGCGTGACCGTTCCCCAGGCGTAGCGCCTACGCGCCAGCGGCGCCATCATCGCGAGCAGTCCTGTGTGCAGCGCTTTGAGTTGACTGACTGAGGCCTCCGCGAGCGATGGCGTCGCTGGCACGCATGAGCGCCCTGCGCCGGTCGCATCGCCGGTCGAGCCCGAGAAGAGACCGCCCCCGCCGGCGAGCAGTGCGAAGCTCGCGACTAGGAGACAGGCGAGCAGCAGGCCGAGCCTGAGCCTGCCGCTCGTCCACCAAGGCAGCGGCGCGGCTGCGCTGTTCGAGCCGCGCCGGCGCGTGTCCTCCTCGCTCACGGACGTCATCGTGTTCGTATCGGACTTCGCCGGCTGCCGCTTGACGGCGCGGCCGGGTAGATAGGCTTGCGGCCCATGCGCGCCGCCACCATTCGCGAGCAGCAGATCGTGATCGAGGAGCACCCCGATCCGGTGGCGCAGGCCGGCGAGGTGCTCGTGCGCGTCCACGCGGCGGGTCTGAACGGGGCCGACATGATGCAGCGGCGCGGGCTGTACCCGGCTCCGCCAGGCTCGCCACAGGACATTCCCGGCATGGAGGTCGCGGGCGAGGTCGCGGCGCTTGGGGCGGGCTGCGAGCGCTTCGCCGTGGGCGAGCGCGTGATGGCGATCGTCGGCGGCGGCGCGCAGGCCGAGCTGTGCGTCGTGCGCGAGCGCGAGCTGATGCCCGTGCCCGACGCGCTCGACTGGGTCGCAGCGGGCGGGGTGCCGGAGGTCTTCGCGACCGCGCACGACGCGCTCATCACCCAGGGCGAACTGCGCCCGGGCGAGCACCTGCTCGTCCACGGCGGCGCCGGCGGCGTCGGCACTGCGG
>JASLHP010000392.1 GCA_030149625.1 Solirubrobacteraceae bacterium | reverse complement strand
GCTCGAGCAGGTCGCGTGCGTGATGCGCGTGACGCCGGCGTACCTGGACTCGGTGGCGACGTTCTACGACATGCTCGAGAACGAGCCGGTGGGCCGCCACAGCGTGTACGTGTGCACGAACATCTCCTGCTCGCTGTGCGGGGCGGACGCGCTGCTGGAGGCGGTCAAGGACGCGGTCGCAGAGGCCCCCGACGGCGCGGCGGAGTTCAACGTGCGCGCATTCGAGTGCCTCGGCGCGTGCGACATCGCGCCGATGGCGTCCGTCGACGGCGTGTACGTCGGCCCGCTGTCCGCCGAGGACGTGCCGCAGCTGCTCGAGGACGCGCGCGCGGGCCGGCCGGTGCTGCCCGAGAAGCAGCTCGCGCGGCGGCTCGTCGCAGACCCGCACGCGAACGGCAGCGAGTTTCCGCTGCACCCGGCGGAGCCGGCGAAGGGCGGCGCGTGATGGCGGCGCCGACGGCTGCGCGCGAGGGTGGGAGCGGCGCAGCAGGACCGATCCTGCTGTTCACCGACATCGACGAGCCGGACCTGAACACGCTCGAGGTCTACGAGCGCCGCGGCGGCTATCAGTCTCTGCGCAAGGCGCTCGCGATGACCCCTGAAGAGGTGCTCGAGCAGCTGAAAGCGTCGGGCATCCGCGGCCGCGGCGGCGCCGGCTTCGCGATGGGCACGAAGGTCTCGTTCCTGCCGAAGGGCTCGATGGACAAGTACCTGGTGTGCAACGCCGACGAGTCCGAGCCCGGCACGTTCAAGGACCGCGAACTGATGCAGAAGACGCCACACACGCTGATCGAGGGGCTGATCATCGCCTCCTACGCGGCCGGCACGAACCGTTCGTTCATCTACATCCGCGGCGAGTACGAGCTGCAGGCGGACATGCTCGACGCGGCGCTGCACGAAGCGCGCGGCGCGGGGTACGTCGGCGAGAACATCCTCGAATCGGGGCACTCGCTGTCGTTGGTCGTCCACCGCGGCGCCGGCGCGTACATCTGCGGCGAGGAGACGGGGCTGTTGGACTCGCTCGAGGGCAAGCGCGGCAACCCGCGCCTGAAGCCGCCGTTCCCCGCGCTTCAGGGTCTCTACCAGGGACCGACGCTGATCAACAACGTCGAGACGCTCTCGACCGTCCCGGCGATCATCCAGATGGGCGGCGAGGAGTACGCGAAGCTCGGCGTGGAGACCTCGACGGGCACGAAGCTCGTGTCGGTCTCCGGCCATGTGCAGCGCCCGGGCAACTACGAGATCGAGCTCGGCATCCCCTCGCGCGAGATCATCTATGGCCTCGCCGGCGGCCCGCCGCGTGGCAGGGATGTGAAGTGCTGGTTCCCCGGCGGCTCATCCTCGCCGGTGCTGAAGGCCGAGGACCTCGACGTCCCGTACGACTTCAACTCGCTCGCCGCCGCCGGCACGATGCTCGGCTCGGGCGCGATCATCGTCGTCGACGACTCGACGCCGATCCTCGACGTGGCGATGAAGGTCGCGAAGTTCTACCGCCACGAGTCATGCGGCAAGTGCACTCCGTGCCGCGAGGGCACGAACTGGACGGTGAAGATGCTCGAGCGCATCGACGCGGGCGAGGCGACGCCGATGGACCTCGAGATCATGGCCTCCGTGCAGGAGCACATCATCGGCAACTGCCTGTGCGTGCTCGGCGACGCGATGGCGATGCCGATCGGCTCGATGATCGCGAAGTTCAAAGACGAGTTCGAAGCACACATGGAAACGGCGCGCATACGACGCAACTCGAACGGCGCCGTGGCTTCCGACACGGCGCTGGCGGCGCAGGGCGCGCTCGAGCAGCCGCCGGGAACGCTGCTGGCCCACCAGCCGGGCGGCGAGCAGGCGCCGGGCGCCCACGACGGCGCACCGGGCACGCACCGGGGAGGCATCTGACGATGCCGCGCCCCGAACCGAGGACGATCACGTTCACGATCGATGGCCGCGAGGTGCAGGCGCCGGAGAACGCGATGCTGGTCGACGCCGCCAAGCACGGCGACGTCGAGATCCCGGTGTTCTGCTACGAGCCGAAACTGGGCAACCCGGTCGGCGCGTGCCGCATGTGCCTGGTCGAGATCGAGGGCATCGGCAAGCTGCAGACGGGCTGCTCGACCCCGGTCAAGGACGGCATGGTCGTGCACACGCAGACCGAGCGCGTGAAGGAGGCGCAGCGCTCGGTGGTCGAGTTCCTGCTGATCAACCACCCGCTCGACTGCCCGGTCTGCGACAAGGGCGGCGAGTGCCCGCTGCAGGACATCAGCTTCGGCTGGGGCGGGGGCATCTCGCGCTTCATCGAGCCCAAGCGCCACTTCGTCAAGCCGCTCGAGCTCTCGCCGAAGATCGCGATCGACCGCGAGCGCTGCATCCTCTGCTACCGCTGCGTGCGCTTCTCCCAGGAGATCGCCGAGGACTACCAGCTCGTGCTGCTTGAGCGCGGCGCGCACTCGTTCGTCTCGACCTTCGACGGGCGCCCCTACGAGGCGCCGTTCGAAGGTCGCCACGTAGGAGTGCGCGCCGCGCTCGGCCAGCACCAGCTGATAGTCCTCGGAGATCTCCTGGCTGAAGCGCACGCAGCGGTAGCAGAGGATGCAGCGCTCGCGGTCGA
>JASLHP010000377.1 GCA_030149625.1 Solirubrobacteraceae bacterium | reverse complement strand
GATCGGCCGTCACCACGCACACGCCTCCGCGCTCGTGCACCGCCGCGACCACCTCCCCCAGGCACTCGTCCACGGTCTCGAGCGCCTGCACCGCGGCCTCGATCACACCGGTGTGGCCGACCAGGTCCGCGTTCGCGAAGTTGATGATCCCGAACCGCGGGGGATCGTGGTCGTCGCGCCAAGCGCCGACGAACGCCGCCGCCGCCTCGCGCGCGCTCATCTGCGGCTTGCGGTCATACGTCGGCACGTCTCGCGGCGAGGCCACGAGCTCGCGTCGCTCGCCTCGCAGCGGCCGCTCCTCGCCACCGTTGAAGAAGTACGTCACGTGCGGGTACTTCTCCGTCTCCGCCACGTGCAACTGCGACGCTCCCGCGCGCTCGAGCACCACCGACAGGGTCGTCTGCGGGTGCTCCGGCGAGAGCACCACCGGGTACGGCCAGCCCTCCTCGTAGCTGGTGAGCGTCGTGTAGCGGCCGATCGCGGGCACGCCGCCGCGGCCACTCCAGCCCGGCAGGCCGGACTCCGCCGGTCCCGCTCCTGGGTCGCCTGGGGCGTCAGCCTCGCCAAACCCCGGCTCTGCCAGCGCGCGCGTGATCTCGCGCATGCGGTCCGGCCTGAAGTTGAACGCGATCACACTGTCGCCGGGACGAATCGCCGCCGCCTCGCCGACCAGCGTCGGCTCGATGAACTCATCCGTCTCGCCTCTGCCGTAGGCATCCGCTACGGCTTGCTCACCGCTTTGCGCGTGGTAGGGCGCGTTGCCGTGCACGAGCATGTCGTAAGCCCGCTGCGTGCGCTCCCAGCGGCGGTCGCGATCCATCGCCCAGTAGCGTCCCACGACCGAGCCGACACGGGCGCCCGGCGTGGCGTCGAGCTCACGCAGGTAGCCGATGCCCGCATGCGGCAGCGTGTCGCGGCCGTCCGTGAACGCATGCACGACGAGGTCCTCGACCGCGAGCGCGCGACCCAGCGCGATCAGCGCTCGCAGATGCGCGAGCGAAGAGTGCACGCCGCCGTCGGAGACGAGACCGAGCAGGTGCACCCGCTCGGCATCCGCGAACGCCGCGCGCAGGACCTCGCTCTGCGCGAGCGAGCCGTCTACGACGGCGTCGTCGATGCGCACGAGGTCCTGTCGTACGACCGCCCCCGCGCCGAGGTTCAGATGCCCGACCTCACTGTTTCCCATCTGCCCTTCCGGCAACCCCACCGCTCGCCCCCAAGCCGTCAGCGTCGTGTGCGGATAGGACTGCCACAGCGCGTCGAACACGGGCGTACGCGCGAGCGACACCGCGTTGCCCGGACCGGGCTCGGCCAGCCCCCAGCCATCGAGCACGATCAGGCACGCGCACGGCGCCGGGAGCGATCGAGGCCCGGCGGCCACGCCGCCAGCCATCATCCCCACGACACGATGTGCACGCTCATCGCGGGGCCGCCGCCACGATCTGCGCGAACGCCTGCGCGTCCAGCGACGCGCCACCCACAAGCGCGCCATCCACGTCCGGCAGAGCCAGCAGCTCGGCGGCGTTCTCGGGCTTGACGGAACCGCCGTACAGAATCCGCACCGCCTCTGCCGCCTGCTTGTCGCGGTCGCCGACCAGCGCACGGATGAACGCGATCGCCTCCTGCGCCTGTTCGGGCTTGGCCACTTTGCCCGTGCCGATCGCCCACACCGGCTCGTACGCGATCACCACCTCCCCCAGCCGCTCAGCCGGAACGTGCGCGAGGTCGTCGCGCACCTGTTGACGCAGCTTGCGATCGGTGTCGTCGTTGTCGCGCTCCTCCTCCGTCTCTCCCACGCACAGGATCGGCACGAGGCCCGCATCGAGCGCCGCCGGAACCTTTGCCGCCAGCGCTCGATCGGTGTCCCCGAACATGGCCCTGCGCTCGGAATGCCCGAGCACCACGCCCTGCACGTCCAGCTCGCACAGCATCGGCGCCGAGATCTCGCCGGTGAACGCGCCCTCGGGATCGTGGTGCATGTTCTGCGCGTACACCTCCACGCGCGAGCCCCGTGCGCTGTCCACCATCGCGCGCAGGTCCGTGAACGGCACGCAGATCGCCACGTCCACGCCGTCGAGCGACGAGACGCGCGGAAGCAGCGCCTGGATGTATTCCTCAGCCTGCTCCTCCGTCTTGTGCATCTTCCAGTTGCCCGCGATCAGTGGCGTACGGGCCACGGCCATCAGGAGACCACCCCTGTCGCTTCCAGCGCCTGGACGCCCGGGAGCGTCGCGCCCTCCACCAGCTCGAGCGTCGCGCCGCCTCCCGTCGAGAGGTGGTCGACGGCGCGCTCGAGACCGAACTGCGCGAGCGCGGCCGCCGAGTCGCCACCGCCCACCACCGTCATTCCCGGCGCGCTCGCCACCGCTTGCGCAACCGCGCGCGTGCCCGCCGCGAACGGCTCTAGCTCGAACGCCCCCATCGGCCCATTCCAGAACACCGTGCCGGCGCTCGCGATCACGCCCGCATAGCGCCCAGCCGTCTTCGGGCCGATGTCCAAGCCCATCCAGCCCTCCGGCACCTCGACACCGTCGAGCACGCGGTGCTCCGCGTCCGCCGCCAGTCGCTCGCCGATCACGAGGTCGTGTGGCACCAGCAGCCGCGCCCGGCCCGGCTGCGGCGCATGCGTGTCGCTCGCCCGCGACAGCGCGCTGCGCGCATGCTCGACATCCTCGTCGTCGCACAGCGACTTGCCGACCGTGTGCCCTTGCGCGCACAGGAACGGAAAGCACATCGCGCCGCCGATCATCACCACGTCGGCGACAGCGAGAAAGCGCTCGATCACGTTGATCTTGTCCGCGACCTTGGCGCCGCCGACGATCGCCACCAGCGGATGCTCGGGATGCTCGAGAATTCCTGTCAGCGTCTTGACCTCGCGTTCGAGCAGCCGCCCAGCCGCGCTCGGCAGGAGGTGCGTGACACCCTCGTTGCTTGCATGCGCGCGGTGGGCCACACCGAAGGCGTCGTCCACATAGACGTCCGCGAGCCCCGCGAGCTCGGCCGCGAGCTCAGGGTCGTTGCTTGTCTCGCCCGGCTCGAAGCGCACGTTCTCGAGCACCAAGATCTCACCATCGCCGAGCTCCTCCGCTAGCGCCATCACCTCGTCGCCCACGACGGCGGGCGCCAGCGTCACCTTCGCGCCAGTCAACGCGCGCAGATGGTCCGCCACGGGCGCCATCGACAGCTCCGGCACGCGCTTGCCGTCGGGCCTGCCGAGATGCGACACCAACACCAATCGCGCGCCGCGCTCGCGCAGCTCCTCGATCGTCGCCAGCGCCGCCGCGATACGGGTGTCGTCGCTCACGAGCGGAACGCCGCCGGCCGTCGCGTCGCTGTCCGCATCCGTGCCCAGCGGCACGTTGAAATCCACGCGCACGAGCACCCTCTTGCCGTGCACGTCCAGGTCGTCAATGCTCCTCATCGACTATCTCCGATCTCGTCGTGCTCCTTCACGATACCCCCCTGCGGATCTGCGCCCAGCTCGCCACGACACGCCGCAGACAGCCGCGCCGGGACGGCTCCACCCGTCGGCTCACAGCACCCTCTGTACGAGGTCCACGAGCCGATTCGAGTAGCCCCACTCGTTGTCGTACCACGCCACCACCTTCAGCATCGTCCCGTCCACGACAGCGGTCAGCTGCGAGTCGACGATCGAGGAGAACGGCGATGAGACGATGTCGCTCGAGACGATCGGATCCGCGGTGTATTGCAGGATGCCGGCCAGCGAGCCGCTGTTCGCGGCCACTTTCAGCGCGCTGTTGATCTCCTCCACGCTCGTCTCGCGCGGGCACTCGACGGTCAGGTCGACGACCGAGCCGGTCGGCACCGGCGCGCGCACCGCGAAGCCGTGCAGCTTGCCCTGCAGCTCAGGGATCACCAGGCCGATCGCCTTTGCCGCACCCGTCGAAGCCGGGATCAGGTTGATCGCCGCCGCCCGCGCGCGACGTAGGTCTTTGTGTGGCAGGTCCTGTAGTCGCTGGTCGGCCGTATACGCGTGAATCGTCGTCATCAGACCGTGCTTGATGCCAACCGTGTCGTTGACCACCTTCGCCACCGGCGCCAGGCAGTTGGTCGTGCACGACGCGTTCGAGATCACATCGTGTCGATCGCGGTCATAGACCTCGTCGAAGTTCACGCCCAACACCACCGTCGCGTCTGGGTCGCTCGCCGGCGCTGAGATGATCACCTTCTTGGCGCCCTGAGCCAGATGCTTGGCGGCGCTGGCGCGGTCGGTGAACAGCCCCGTCGACTCGATCACCACGTCAACCCCCAACTCGCCCCACGGCAGCGCCGCCGGGTCGCGCTCCGCCAGCACCTTCAGCTCGCGCCCGTCCACCTCCAGAGTGCCCTCCCCGGCGACCCTTACTTCGCCGGGATACGGACCTAGGATCGAGTCGTACTTGAGCAGATGCGCCAGCGTCTTGGAGTCGGTCAGGTCGTTGACCGCAACCCACTCGAGCTTCTCACCCAGGGCCTCGCCCCTGGCCATCGCGGCGCGGAACACGTTTCGGCCGATGCGTCCGAATCCGTTGATACCCACGCGTACCGCCATTCACTGCCTCCTGAAGCGAAAATGAACGATGCCGGGTCTCAGGAGTCCAGCCCCTTCGCCCGGCGTACCTCTGGGAGGCTATCAGCGTGCGCTCTGGCCGGCCATGCTTTGCCGATCCGCAGAGCCGTATGACGAGCTCCGCCGGTGAGCAGCTCGACACTGTCCGGCGCGACCTCAGCCGCTGCCGGTCAAGCGATCGATGTCGCGGTGCGCTACGGCCACGTCGAGATCCTCGTTGTCGCGATATCGCCTCGCGAGGTGCTCCGCGATCGCCACCGAGCGATGGCGCCCGCCCGTGCAGCCGATCGCGATCACCAGGTGCGCCTTGCCCTCCGCGACGTACTGCGGAAGCAGGAAGTCGAGCAGCGCCTGCAGCCGCTCGTACAACTGCTCCAAGCGCCCGTCGCGCGCGATGTACTCGACCACCGCGGCGTCCCGTCCCGTCAGCTCACGCAGCTCAGGCTCGTAGTGCGGGTTCGCGAGGAAACGCACATCGAACGCCAGATCCTCCTCGCGCGGCGGCCCGTACTTGAAGCCGAAGCTCATGAACGTCACCGACAGCCGCCCCACGATCTGGCGCGGCAGGAACTCCTCGGCGATCCGCTCGCGCAGCGTCGCCGCCGACAGCTCGGTCGTGTCGATCACCAGGTCCGCGCGCCCGCGCAGCGGCTCCAGCAGCGCGCGCTCGGCGGCCACCCCCGCGGCGATGCTGCCCTCCGGCGCCAGCGGATGGCGCCGTCTGGTCTCCTTGTAGCGAGTCACGAGCGCCTGCTCCCCGGCCTCCAGGAACAGCACGTGGTGGGACAGGCCGAGCGCGTCGAGGTCGTCGACGACCGCGCGCAGCGCCTCGAAGTAGACGCCGCCGCGCACATCCGAGACGACCGCCGCGCGCTCGACCTTCGAGCCCTTGTGCACGAACAGCTCCACCAGCGAGCGGATCATCTCCGGCGGCAGGTTGTCGACGCAGAAGTAGCCCGCGTCCTCGAACACATTCATCGCCGTCGACTTGCCAGCGCCCGAGAACCCCGTGATCACAACCAGGTCCTGCAGGCGCGACTCGATCACCGGCTCAGCGGACTTCCCGCCGGAGGCTCGCAGCGGGCGCAGGGGCCTGATCACGGCCATCGTCGGAGATTGTGCCGCGCGCGGCGGACGCGCGTGTCAATTTACGGAGAAGTCCGACGACGGCCTCGCGCCCTCGAAGCGGACCGTCGCGCCGGAGGCGGCTCAGCCAGCCCGGTGCAGATATGCATAGAGCTCGCGGCCGAGCTTCGCGGGAAGGCCGGGCACGGCCTGCAGTTCCTCGCTGGAGGCCTGCACGACTGCCTCGGGCGAGCCGAAGTGCGTCAGGAGGGCGCGCTTGCGTGCCGGGCCCACGCCCGGAAGCTCATCCAGCAGCGAGTTCGTCATCGCCTTGTCGCGCCGTCCGCGGTGGTGTGTGATCGCGAAGCGGTGCGCCTCGTCGCGGACGCGCTGCAGCAGTTGCAACTCGGGCGTGGAGTGCGCCAACACCAGCGGCGCGCGGCGGCCCGGCACGAAGATCTCCTCGATCCGCTTGGCCAGCGATACGACCGCGACGCCGCGCTCGCGAAAGCCTCGCAGCGGCTCGAGTCCCGCCGCCAGTTGGCCCTTGCCGCCGTCGATCACCACCAGGTTCGGCAGCGACGCGAAGCTCGAGTCGTGAGCTCCGTCATGTGGGGAGATGTCAGCCTGGCGCTCCCACTGGGAATAGCGACGGCCCAGCACCTCCGCCATCGAGGCAAAATCGTCCGGCGCGCCCTCGGTCGTGTGGATCTTGAAGCGGCGGTAATCCGACTTCTTCGGCGCGCCACCCTCGAACACGACCATCGAGGCCACCGTGTGCGTGCCGCCGAGGTTGGAGATGTCGAAGCACTCGATGCGAATCGGCGGCGCGTCGAGGCCGAGCAGCTGCTGCAGGCCCTCGAGCGCGTCGACGCGACTCTGGCGCCTGCGCTCGGAGCGCAAGCGCTCCTGGTCGAGCGCCAGCAACGCGTTGCGCTCGGCCAGCTCGAGAATCCGCCGCTTCTCTCCGCGCTCGGCCTCGCGCAGCTCCACCGGCCCGCCACGGCGGCTGGCAAGCGCGTCGGCCAGCGGCGCGCGCGCGCTCAACCCGCGCTGCACGATCAACAGCGCTGGGATCGACGTGTAGCCACCGTAATACTGCAGCATGAACTCCTCCCCGACCTCCGCCTGCCCGCGCTCCGCCTCGTTCGCGAGATAGAACGACTGGCGATCCGACAGGACGCCGTCGCGCACCTGGAAGACCTGCGCATTGGCCTCGCGCCCATCGACAGCGACCGCGACCGCGTCGAACGTGCCCACCGACTCGCTCGTCACGCGCCGGCGCTCCAGCAGCGAGCGCACCGCCTGCAGCCTGTTGCGCTCCAACGTCGCCTGCTCGAACTCCTCCGCCGCCGCCGCCGCGCGCATGCGCCCCTCCAGATCGCGCTCGATCGCGGTGAAGCGCCCGCTGAGGAAATCGGTCACGCGATCGATACTCGCGCGATAATCACCTCTGGAGACGTAGCCCACGCACGGCGCCTCGCAACGCTTGATGTAGTAGTCCAGGCATGGATTACCGCTGCGCCGGCCTGGCTCGGGCCCGGTGCACGAACGGAACATGAACACCTTCGCCAGCACCTCGAGTGTCGCGCGTACGCGCTTGGCGTTCGAGTACGGGCCAAAGTACGCGCGTCCCGCGCGATGGCGCTCGCGCGTGAAGTACACGCGCGGAAAGTCCTCGTCGAGTGAGATCGCGATGAACGGGTAGGACTTGTCATCGCGCAGACGGATGTTGAAACGCGGCCGATACTGCTTGATGAAGCTCTGCTCCGCCAGCAGCGCCTCCGCCTCGCTCGCCACGACCACACACTCGATGTGCTCCACGCTCGCCACCATCTCCGCGTGGCCCGGACTGCTCGGCACCTGCGCTTTGGAGAAGTGCGATGCGACGCGCTTGCGAACCGACTTCGCCTTGCCGACGTAGACCACGCGCCCGCGTGCGTCTCTGAATAGGTACACGCCCGGCTGGTCGGGTAGCGCACGCCGCTGCGCGGCCAGGCTCGCGCGCGCCTCGCCGGCGCTCGCCGCGTCTGTGTCCCTCAGCTCCTCGGTGGCGGCCATCGCTCCGAGGATAGGCGCCGGCAGACCGTTTGCTAGCGACGGCTGTGGGCCAGCTTCAATACGAGCGCGCGTGGCGATAGACGATCAGCAGCGAGTACACGACGAGGCCCACCAGCACGAACCACGCGAACTCGCCGACGCCGTCCCAGCGGTGAACCTGCACCAGTTCGCCGCCGCGAACCTGCAGCGCGTACCACATGCGTTTACGCACGATCCACACGAACACGCCCAGCGCTATCGCGCCGTACAGCAGGCCACGGTGGCGATCGCCAAGGCCGAACAGCGCGATGTGGTGTTCGCGGTACATGCGCAGCGCGAGATAGCCGATGCCGAGCCCAAACGCCACCCACAACACGGCTTCGAAGGTGCTCGCCGCGCGGCCACCGCCGGGAATGAAGTACACCGCCGCCGCGATCGCCAGGATGATCGCCACGTTGCGCGCGGTCTTGAGTCGTGCGCTCATGTCGACAGGGTAGCCTCGTGTCGGTCGAAGTCTGCGTTTGCGCCGCTATTAGCGGGATCGGAGACATCTATGCGAGCACACCGTCCGCGTCTCGTCGTATCGTTCCGCAGTGCCTCCAGCGCCTGCCATCATCGATGTGAGCGCCTCGGCACAGACACGCGGCCTCTGCATCGTCGTAACCGAGTTGAGGCGCACGATCCATGCGGCGTCTGCGGCGCCGTATCGGCGTCCTCGAACAGAGACTTCGATGCCATGCCTAGCGGCGCTTAGCAGCGCGTTCTGCTCGGCGTGAACGCAAAGACAGATGTCGAGGGCCTTGCCTTCCATCGTCTCGGGGTGGGGCGAGGTGTATGCCGGAACAGTAACGGCAGTAGCGACGGAGTCTTCACTACTCGATCAACTCCTCCAACCGCGCGTACGCCTCCTCGACCGCGCGTGTGGCAGCGGTGTGACGCGCTTCGGACTTGGCCGACTCATAGCGCGTCGCCCAAGCGGCCGGATCTGTGAGCGCTGCTTCGAGCGCGCGCAGCGCCGCCTCCGCCTCTTCGATCGCACGCTCGGCCTGCTGCTGCGCGCTCATGCGGTTCTTGGATGGACCTTTGCGGCTCGACTTCGGCTTGCCCTTGCTCGCCGGCGCGGTGGCGCCCTCGTCGTGGCGCCCGTTCGCCGCTGCGTCCGCGGAGCTTGATCGCTCGGCGACTCGCCCGGTGCCGTTGGTCGCCCCGGGCGCCGCCGCGAGGATCGGCGGCGCCGCGCCCCTGCCAGCGCGACCGGCGGCATCGGCCCGGCGTTCGTCGCGCACGCGCACGTACTCGGGCCAGCCGCCGACATAGCTGTGTAGCGCGCCTTCCTCGACCGCGATCGTGCGCGTGCCGACCGCGTCGAGCAGCGCGCGATCGTGCGAGACGAGCAGGATCGCGCCGGGGAACGAGCGCAGCGCGTCCTCCAGCGCCTCGCGGCTCTCGATGT